>JBBSMN010000094.1:0-11398 GCA_038233135.1 Propionibacteriales bacterium | reverse complement strand
CGGCACGTTGCGGGTCGGCGACTCCGTCGTCGCCGGGCCCGCGTACGGGCGGGTGCGGGCGATGATCGACGAGCACGGCGACACCGTCACCGAGGCGCTGCCGTCGCGACCCGTGCTGGTGCTTGGCCTGACCGCCGTGCCCGGCGCTGGTGACAACCTGATGGTCGTCGATGACGACCGGGTGGCACGGCAGATCGCCGAGCGGCGTGAGGCCCGGGAGCGCAACGCGCTGCTGGCCCAGCGCACCGGCCGCCGCACCCTCGAGGACTTCATGTCCAGCATGGAGAAGGGCGAGTCCGACGAGCTGCTGCTCATCCTCAAGGGCGACGTGTCCGGTTCGGTGGAGGCCCTCGAAGACGCCCTTGCCGGACTGGACGTCGGCGAGGACGTCGGCCTGCGCGTCATCGACCGCGGTGTCGGTGCGATCACCGAGACCAACGTCAACCTCGCGGCCGCCTCCAACGCGGTCATCATCGGGTTCAACGTCCGTCCGCAGGGCAAGGCGACCGAGCTGGCCGAGCGGGAGGGCGTCGAGATGCGCTACTACTCGGTCATCTACAACGCCATCGAGGAGATCGAGGCGGCACTGCGGGGCATGCTCAAGCCCGAGTACGAGGAGGTCCAGCTCGGAACCGCGGAGATTCGCGAGGTGTTCCGCTCGTCCAAGGTCGGCAACATCGCCGGCTGCATGGTCACGGGCGGGGTCATCCGACGCAACGCCAAGGCGCGGCTCCTGCGCGACGGTGCCGTGGTCGCCGAGAACCTCGACCTGTCGAGCCTGAAGCGGTTCAAGGACGATGCGACCGAGGTCCGCGACGGCTTCGAGTGCGGCCTGACGCTGCGCGGCTACAACGACATCAAGATCGGCGACGTGGTCGAGTCGGTCGAGATGCGCGAGCTGGCCCGCACCTGACAGTCGCCGGCCGTCCCACCGCCGTAAGCGATCCGACGTTGAGGTTGCTCGGACCGCCGCAAAGTCGGATCGCCCGGGGCGAGCCGGGTCTGCGCCGTAGGTGATCCGACGTTGTGGTCGCGCTGGCGACCGTACGGTCGGATCGCCCGGGGGCGCCGCCGCGGACGGTGTGACGAGTTGACTGCTGCGGGGAAGGATGGGCACCGTGTACGTCGGGGCGGTGGAGGTGCAGCTGCTGCTCGGTGACGTCCGCTCGCTCAAGCAGAAGCGGGCCGTGGTGCGCCCGCTGGTGGCCGAGCTCCGACGGCGCTTCGAGGCCGCCGCCGCCGAGACGGGAGGGCAGGACCTCTACCGACGGGCCACGCTCGGCGTTGCCACCGTGTCTGGGACCGCCGAGCAGGTCGCCCGGATGTGCGACGAGGTCGAGCGCTGGGCCTGGTCACGCCATGAGGTCGAGGTGGTCCAGGTGCGCCGGCAGATCCGCTCCATCGACGACTGACCGTCGCGGTTGGCGTTGGTCTCCACGACCGTGCGCATCGTGTCGAGGTCGACCGAGGCTGGCAGCTGTGGCGCGCTGCCGGTGATCCCGGCGTTGTTGACCAGCACGTCGAGGCTACCGGCGCGCTCTTGGATCAGACCGGTGGCGGCGGCGACGCTCGCGTCGTTGGTCACGTCGTTGGTCACGTCGAGGGGCACGCCGAACGCGTCGGCGACGCCCGCTCGCAGCTTGTCCACGGCGGCCTCGCGGCGCTGCTCGTCCCGGGCGCCGACGCCGACCCGCCATCCCAGGCGGCCGAGGCCGGCCGCGATCTCGTACCCGATGCCCTTGTTCGCGCCGGTCACCAGCGCGGTCTTCTGGTCATTCGTCGTGTGGTCGCTCATACCGTCGATGGTGTCGCGGGACGCCGACGGGGCCAACACCGATCGGGTGGGCAGCGATACCGCGCGGGTATCGACCCCGGCCGGGTAGCGTATCGGCGTGGAGACCCGGGAGCTGCGGTACTTCGTCGCCGTGGCCGAGGAGCTGCACTTCGGGAGGGCTGCGCAGCGGCTCAAGATGGCGCAGCCTCCGCTGTCGCGGGCGATCCGCCAGCTGGAACGGCGTGTCGGGGCGGTGCTGCTGGAGCGCACCAGCCGTGCGGTCACCCTGACCGCGGCCGGGTCGGTGCTGCTGCGGGAGGGCCGGGCCGCGCTGGAGGCGGTCGAGGCCGCGGAGCGACGCGCCCGCCGTGCTGCGCTCGCCTTGGCTGGCCAGGCCGGTGTGGTCCTCGCCACCAAGGCCGGCGCGTCCAGTGAGCTGCTGGCGAAGCTGCTCGATGCCTACGCCGCCGAACCCGATGCCGTCACCGTCGATGTGCTCCTGTGCGGCATCGGCGAGCAGGAACGACTGCTGCGCGACGGTCGGGCCGACGTGGCGCTGCTGCACCGGCCGTTCGACGCGACAGCCGGGTTCGACATCGAAGAGCTTGGCAGCGAGGGGCAGCTCGTCGTGCTGCCGGCGGGGCATCCCCTCACCAGGCGCGCCCATGTGCAGATGGCCGAGATCTCCGAGCTGCGCGGCCTGCCGATGCCGCGATGGCCCGGCCGCGACGGCACCTACCCGGACGGCCCCGGTCCGGAGGTTCGAGACGCCACGCAGCTGTTGCAGCTGATCGGGCTCGGCCGCGCCTGCGCGATCCTGCCCGAATCGTCCCGGGCCCAGCTGGGCGGCGACCTCGCCGCCGTGCCGGTGGTGGACGCGCCACGGGTCACGACGGTCATCGCCTGGCCCCCGCACAGTCGGTCCGGAGCCGTCGCCGGACTCGTCCGGACAGCGACGCGTCTGTAGCAAAACCAGCACCTTCGGGAGCGCCTCGGTGCCTGCTGCTGTCGACGCGGCGGATCCCCACCGACGACTTGCTGCTCACACAGATCGCCGACCAGGCGGCGCTGGGCGGATTCACTGGTCGAGGAGGTGCAGCGCCTGGTCGAGTGCCGCCTCGAGCGGCCAGGGGTCGCGGAGTGGCTGGCTGAGCACGAGGCCGCCCTGGATCGCAGACAGGATCGCTGCCGCGGCGCGATCCGGATCGGTGTCCGCCGTGATCTCGCCGGCCCGCTTCATCTGCGTGACCCCGGCTGCAAGCAGGTTGCGCCAGTGTGTGAGCGCGTCAGCAATCATGCTGGCCAGCTCGGGATCGCTCGATGCGGTCTCGTTCGCCAGCGAGCCGATCGGGCAGGCCCATCGGCCGAGACCGATGTAGTAGTCCACGAGGCCGGCCCGCCAGCTCTCCCAGGACTCACGGGTCGAGAGGTCGTGGATCTCCGGCTCCTGGGCACTCATGAGCTGCTCGCTCTCCCACTCCGCCACGGCGCGGATCAACTCGTTCTTGCCGCCTGGGAAGTAGTGGAACAGCTGTGACTTACTGGTCAGAGTGGCGGCGCGTACGTCGTCCAGACTGGTGCCGCCGATGCCGGCGGCGAGGATCTGCTGACCGGTGGCCTCGACGATGCGCTGGCGGGTCTGCCGGCCTTTCGCTGTCAACGTCCTCGGGGGCACCCTGTCAGACTAGCCAACTGGACCGTGTGGTCCATCTCTGTTATGAATGGACCATGCAGTCCAACGAAGCCGTACTCCGTAACCTTCCCCGCACCGAGCAGCTCGCAGGTCAGACCGCGATCGTCACCGGATCCACCAGCGGCATCGGCGAGGCCATCGCCCACGTGCTGGCGGCCGCCGGCGCGACTGTCGTGGTCAGCGGCCGTGACCTGTCACGGGCCCAGACGGTCGCCTCCGCGATCACCGCCGCGGGAGCAACCGCTCACGCCGTCCCCGCCGACCTCGGTGGTTCCTACGAGCAGATCCGCGCCTTCGCCGGCGACGCGACCCGCGCACTCGGCGGACGCGTGGACATCCTGGTGAACAACGCCGGCATCTACCCGGTCACTCCCACCGAGCTGCTCGCCGATGGCGACCTCGACGCGATGCTGGCCGTCAACGTCCGTGCCCCGCACGTCCTCGTGGGCGGGCTCGCCCCCGCTATGGCGGAGCGGGGTTCGGGCACGATCGTCAACGTCGGATCGTGGATGGCCCGCGTCGGGAACCCGTTCGGCGCCATGTACACCGCGACGAAGGCCGCTCTCGAACAGCTGACCCGCGCGTGGTCCGCGGAGTACGGCCCCCGCGGGGTCCGGGTCAACACCGTCGCGCCCGGCGTCACCGCCACGCCGGGAAACGCCGACTCCGCCGACGTATTGGTCCAGATGACCGCCGGCACTGTCGCCGGGCATCCCGTGCGGCCGGTCGACGTCGCTTTGGCCGTTGGCTATCTCGTCTCCGCCGATGCCGCTTTCGTGCACGGCACCACGCTCGACATCGACGGTGGCATCCTCACCGCGCGTCCCGCCACCGGATAGGAGACATCCGTGCAAGAGCTGCGCACGCTAGGTTGCTCCGGGCTGCTCGTCAGCCCTCTCACCCTGGGCACGATGACCATGGCCAACTCCGCCTGGGGCTCCGACGCTGCCGAGTCCAGCGCGGTGCTCGACCGGTTCCTGGAGGCCGGCGGCAACGCGTTCGACACCGCCGACGTCTACTCCGGTGGCCGCAGCGAGGAGGTCCTGGGGCGGCTGATCGCGGAGCGTGGAGTCCGCGACGGCGTCGTGATCGCACGAAGTACGGCTTCGGCGGCGGCGGCGGTGGACCCGTCAGCGGGGGCGCGGGACGCGTCACCATGGCGCCTGCGCTCGAGGGATCGCTGCGACGGCTCGGCACCGGTCACGTCGACCTCTACTGGATGCACCTGTGGGACGGACTCACGCCCGCCGAGGAGGTCGTGCACGGCATGGCCGATCTGGTGCGCAGCGGGAAGGTCCGCCACTACGGCTTCTCCAACACACCCCCGGCCTGGTTCGCCGTCTAGGCCGCCACCCTCGCTCGTGCGCACGGGCTGCCCGGTCCCATCGCACTCCAGCTCGAGTATTCGCTCGTCGCGCGCGAGATCGAGCGCGAGCACGTTCACGCCGCGCGAGATGGGCCTCGCGCTCGTGCCCTGGAGCCCGCTGGCCGGAGGCTTCCTGAGCGGCAAGTACCACCGCGGGCAACCACGCACGCCCGGTGAGGGGCGACTTTCCACCAGCAACCCCTTCGGTGACACCAAGTTCACCGATCGAGACTTCGACGTGCTCGATGTTCTGCGGGAGGTGTCCGTCGGGCTGGGCAGAGCGCCAGCCGAGGTCGCGTTGGCCTGGCTGCTGGGCCGCACCGGCGTCGACAGCGTGGTCGTGGGGGCGCGAACGCCGGAGCAGCTGACGAGCGCGCTGGAGGCAGCCGACCACACCCTGCCGATCGAGACCCGCGACCGCCTCGACACCGCTAGCGCACCCGAGCTCGGCTACCCGTACGAGATCTTCACCGAACAGATGCAGGCCGCCGTCGTCGGCGGCGGCAGGCCAGTCAGACGCCTCCGCCCGTAGACCTGCCGGTGGCCACGCCGGCCGTCGTCGACGACGCGACGAGTTCGAGCCGTTGTCGACCGGCTCAGCGACGCGGGCCTCGCCCTCGGCACCGAGAGCTCGCTGAAGGCAATGCCTCGCGGGGTACGCCCCGCACGCCGAGCACCGCCTCGCCTGGGCTTGCGGCTGACCACGCTCGCCACGCAACGGCCGCTGCCGAAGACTGGGTCCGGCGACGTTGCGGACCGCGTTGGGGAGTTCGCCCGTGCCGTGACACCCCTGCTGGGGTTCATCCGGACCGGCTAGACGGCCGGCCGTGCGGATCGACGTCTAGTCTTGATCACGCCGACGTCACTGTCCGCATCGCACGTCCACCCGAGGAGCACCCGATGGCATCACCTCGAGTCCGCAAGATCGCCGAACGCATTCATGTGATCGTCGCCGAGATGCTGGAGCGCAGGATCAAGGACCCCCGGCTGGGCTTCGTCACGGTCACCGACGTTCGGCTCACCGGCGACACCCAGCAGGCGACGGTGTTCTACACCGTGCTCGGCGAGGCGGGCAGCCCCGCGGGCGACATCGAGGCGGCCATCGACGGCACCGACGCGGCCTTGCGCAGTGCCACCGGCATCATCCGCTCGGAGGTCGGCAAACAGCTCGGTATGCGGCACACACCGTCCATCGACTTCGTGCTGGACGCCGTGCCCGAGAACGCCCGCCACATCGACGAGCTGCTGGCCCGCGCCCAGGCCAGCGACGCCGAGGTGGCCCGCAGGGCGTCCGGTGCGGCGTACGCGGGCGAGGCCGACCCCTACCGGCACCGCGACGACGAGCCCGCGGACCGCCCCGACGACAGCCCCTGAGGTGTCCGAAACCGTGCAGGCCGGCGGGATCGTTGTGGTGGACAAGCCGGCCGGCCTGACGTCGCACGACGTCGTGGCCCGCGTACGTCGGCTCGCCGGCACCCGCCGGGTCGGGCATGCCGGGACCCTCGACCCGATGGCGACCGGGGTTCTCGTGCTCGGCGTGGACCGAGGCACGAGACTGCTCGGACAGCTGGCACCGACGAGCAAGACCTACAGCGCGACGATGCGGCTCGGCGCAGCAACCACGACCGCCGACGCCGAGGGGGAGGTGACGGCCAGCCGCCGGACCACAGGCATCGGCGACCGGCAGGTCCGGGACGCGCTGAGCGGGTTCGTCGGCGTCCTCGACCAGGTGCCCTCCTCCGTCTCAGCCATCAAGGTGGGCGGACAGTGCGCCTACGCGCGGGCTCGCCGAGGAGAGTCGGTGCGGCTGGAGCCCAGGTCGGTCGTCGTGCACCGACTGGATGTGACCGCCGTGCGGCCCGGAACCGAGCACGTCGACGTTGACGTGACGCTGCGGTGCTCGTCCGGCACCTACGTCCGCGCCCTGGCGCGCGACCTGGGCGTACACCTGGGTGTCGGCGGCCACCTAACCGCGCTGCGGCGCACGGCCGTCGGCCCGTTCGGACTCGACACCTCCCACACCCTCGCCGACCTCGAGCAGAACGGCGTGCGTCTCGTCAGCCTCGCGGACGCAGCCGGGGCGGTCTTCCCGACGGTGGTCTGCGACGACACCCAGGCGCGCGCGGTCTCGCACGGGCAGACGCTGGACCTCCCGCTGGGCGGACCCGGACCAAGCAGCCCGGGCAGCCAGGGCGAGCAGGCGGGCACCGTCGCACTGGTCGATGGCGCTGGCGCCCTGCTGGGGCTCTACGAGCGGTCGGACGGGACGGCCCGGGCAATCGCGGTGTTCGCCCCCGCCTGAGTCCATCTGACTCGAGACCCGGTTGGGGGTTTCGCCGGCTGCCGACGGGGCACTGGGGGGCGGCCATCGACGATGCGGGAGGGGTAATGAGCGCCGACCTGGATTCCTTGCAGCAGTGCGACGTGTACGGGCCGACCCCATACGCAGTCACCGTGCTGGCACCGTTAGGCGACCCGGAGACCCGGACGGACCTGGAGCGGCCGGAGGCCGCGGTCCTCGAGGTCTTCGACGCCATGGCTCGTCTCACCCGGCGGACGGGTCGCCCCACCGCCGAGGTCGTGCCCGTGCGCCGCAAGGAGCAGCCTCGACCGCACGGGTCACGTGCCCGGTCGGTGGAGATGCTGGACGCGACCACGCTGGAAGACGTCGCAGACGCCCTCGCCGACGGTGCCCCGCGCGTGGTGCACGCGGTGGGCTGGGAGGCCGGAATCGTCGCGGCGGCGGTCCGTCAGACCAACGCGGCGGTCGACGGTGCCGCACGCCCGGTGGTCGTCCTGGAGCCGCTGGGCGTCCCCGGTGAACCCGAGTGGAGCCTCGCCGACCACGCTGCTGCACTGGTGGTGCAGTCGCCGTCGCATCGACGATCGGCGTTGTGCAGCGGCATCGCGACAGGTCTGGTCCATGTCGTGCCACCCGTCGCTCCACGCTGCCCGGACGACGACCCGACCGTTGACGGCCCGACCGATGGTGGGCCCGTGCTCGCGGTCGTGGGTGGCACTCTGGCTCCGGCCCTGATGGACACGGTCGAGTGGCTGCTGCGTGGATCGCCAGACCTGCACATCGTCTTCGCCGGCACCGCCGGACGAGCCTCGCGAGCGCGCACGTACGTCAACATCGTGCGGTCCTGGCCCGACCAGATGTCTGCGCGGCTGCACGCTGCACCGACGGTGACGTGGCCGTTGCTTGCACACGTCGACGGTGTGCTCGAGGCCTCGACGCCACAGTCCGTGCCGCGGGCGGCGCTCGCGGCGATGGCGGCGGGTCGCGCGGTGCTGGCGGTCGCCGACAGCCCGGCACGCGAGGTCGTCGGCCACGGTCAGACGGGGATCTGCCTGCCCGGCACCGACCCGACCCGCCTCGCGGCGGCCATCCGCCAGGTAGTCACCGACGCCCCGCTGCTGCGCACGCTGGGGCGTGCCGGCCGGTCGCAGTGGTCGAGGGAGCACGCGCCCGACGCACGCGCCCGCCGGCTGGCCGCGATCTACGACCTGGTGGCCGGCTGAGCCGCCATCCGCCGACCGGCCCGCGTCTGCACCGGCGGCGCGCGGGCCGCTCAGCGCTCGGCGCGTGAGAGACTCTGACCAAGCGCCTGCCCTTGTCCACCCTCAACAGCCGCCCGGGAGACTCCCCTGACGACCTACGACGTGGCACATGAGCCGGCGGTCGAGTCCAAGAAGCTGCGGCTGGCTGGGCTGGCTGTGCACGTCTACACCGCGAGCGGGTCGGTGCTGGCGCTGCTCATCGTCGTCGCAGCGATGGACGGCAACGCCATCCGTGCGCTCTGGCTCGGTCTCATCGCGCTGATCATCGACGGCACCGACGGGATGCTTGCCCGCAGGCTGCGGGTCAAGCAGACGCTCCCGTGGTTCGACGGCGCCCGCCTCGACGACATCGTCGACTACCTCACGTACGCGTTCGCCCCCGTGGTGCTGCTGTGGACCGGGGGTTACCTCCCCGACGGAGCGGGCGGGGCGGCGCTGGCCGCATTGCCGTTGCTGGCGTCCAGCTACCAGTTCTGCCGGGTGGACGCCAAGACCGACGACCACTTCTTCCTCGGGTTTCCCAGCTACTGGAACGTCGTGGTCTTCTACGTGGTGGTGCTCGGGCTCGGCCAGGTCTCGACCGCGCTGGTCCTGCTCACCTGCGCGGTGCTCGTGTTCGTCCCCGTGCGCTACATCTACCCGTCGCGCACCGTCGCGTTCCGCCGCCTCAACCTCGCGCTGACCGCCGGCTGGCTGACCGCATACGCCGCCCTGCTGTCGCAGATGCCCGACCCGCACCCGGGGGTGGTCGCCCTGTCCCTGGCCTACCTCGGCTACTACGCGGCGCTGAGCCTGTACCTCACGGTCACGGGCCGCCGCCAGCCGGCCTGAGCCGATGGCCGTTGGCCTCGGTGCGGCGTTGCTGGCCGCGGCCGTCTTCGGCTCGGCTGCCCTGCTGCAGGCTGCCGGCGCCCGGCGCGTCCCGTCCGCGAGCGGTCTCCACCCCCGCCTGCTGCTCCTGCTGCTTCGGCGGCCGGCCTTCGTCGCGGCGGTGCTCCTCAACATCGTCGGGTTCTTGTTGCACCTGGTCGCGGTGCGACTGCTCCCGCTGTTCCTGGCCCAGGCCGGGATCGCCGTCAGTCTGGCAGTGACCGCGCTGCTGGCCGTGCAGGTCCTCGGCGACCCGCTGGGTCCCGCGGAGTGGCTCGCGGTGGCGGGGGTGTGCGCCGGTCTCGCGCTGCTGACCGCGGCCGCCGGTCCGGCCGGCGATTCCGGCCCTTCCGGGAGAGTGGCGCTCGGGCTCGCCGCCGGTCTGGTGCTGCTGATCGCGGTCGGGGCGGCGGCGGCGCGTCGGCCGGGCACGGCCTCGACCGCGCTGCTGAGCGCCCTTGCCGGCCTCGGGTTCGCGACCACCGCCGTGAGCGCTCGCCTGCTGCCGGATTTGTCGCCGGCCGCCGTGCTCGTGGCGCCGGCGACCTACCTGCTGGCCATCGCCGGGGCGCTGGCGTTCCTGCTCTACTCGGTGGCCCTGCAGCGCGGCGAGGTCACTGCGGCGACCACGCCGATGATCGTGATGCAGACCGTGGCGCCGTCCCTGGTGGGGGTGCTGGCACTCGGCGACGCGGTGCGGCCGGGCTGGCTCGGTGCGGCCGGCGCTGGGCTGGTCCTCACCGTGGCTGGCGGCGGCGTCCTCGCCCGCTACGACGGGCTGCGGCAACGCCGTCGCGAGCAGGAGGTCGGCGCCGCGTCCTCGGCGGACGGTTCCGCCTGACACCCGCCGGACCATCACACCCCGGTTGCCGATGTGCGCGAATGCACCACGGCGTGGGCACGAGATGGTGCGTTCGCGCGCACTGTGGCCATGGCTGTTCGGAAGCGCAGCACGCGAGCGCCGCCTGCCGCCCGGCCGACCCGCACCCGTACCGCGGCGTCACCGGTGCCCGCATGACAGGCTGGCCGCAGCCGGTCCGAACAGCCCGAGCAGCCCGAGGAGCCCGAGGAGCCCGAGACGTGAGCGTGTGGCGCCAGCTGGGCGCGGTGTCGGTCGAGATGCCCACCGTGGTGACCGTCGGGAACTTCGACGGCGTCCACCGTGGCCACCAGGCGGTCCTCGCTCGCTGCGCCGCCCAGTCCCGCGGGCGGCACGGAGCGCCGGTTGCCGCGGTGACCTTCGACCCGCACCCGTTGGCCGTGCTGGCGCCCGAGCGGGCGCCGCAGATGCTGACCGACCTCGACCAGCGGATCGAGCTGTTGGTGGCGAACGGGGTGGACCATGTGGTCGTGCTCGCCTTCGACCAGGCGATGGCGAGCTGGAGTCCCGGCGAATTCGTGAACCGGGTGCTTGTGGACGCCCTGCACGCCGAGGCGGTCGTGGTGGGCGCGGACTTCCGGTTCGGCGCGCGGGCCGCGGGCAGCGTGGACACCCTGACCAGCGAGGGCAACGCGCGAGGGTTCGCCGTCGACGGCGTCGACCTCGCCACCGGGCAGCGGGCCACGCCGTGGTCGTCCAGCGCGGTCCGGGCGGCACTCGCCGACGGTGACGTCTCCACGGCCACCCGCATCCTGGGTCGCCACCACGCCGTGCGCGGCGTCGTGGTCGAAGGCGATCGGCGGGGCCGCGAGCTCGGCTATCCGACGGCCAACGTCCCTGCCCCTGACTCCGTCGCGGTGCCGGCCGACGGCGTGTACGCCGGCACCGCCAGGCGGCTGGACGACCGGGACGCTATCGACCTGCCGGCGGCGATCAGCGTCGGGACGAACCCCACCTTCGCCAACGTCTCGCGGCGGATCGAGGCCTACGTCCTCGGGCGCGACGACCTCGACTGGTACGGCGCCACCGTGGAGGTCACCTTCCACGCCCGGCTGCGGGCCCAGGTGCGCTTCGACGGCATCGACGGACTCATGTCCCAGATGGCCCGAGACGTCGAGGACACGCGGGCTGTCCTGTCACGCGGCGGTGAACAGGGCCGCTCACGCGGCGGTGAACAGGGCCGCTCACGCGGCGGTGAACAGGGCCGCTCACGCGGCGGTGAACAGGGCCGCTCACGCGGCGGTGAACAGG
>JBBSMN010000093.1:0-11432 GCA_038233135.1 Propionibacteriales bacterium | reverse complement strand
TCGGTGGAGTTCTACTCCTCGCACGAGGCGCTGCTGCTGGACTACGAGCACGCGATGACGCGCATCGACTCGCGCACCCAGCTGCCGTACGACGTGTCCGGCCACTTCGTCTGGGTCGGCGAGCGCACCCGCCAGCTCGACGGCGCGCCCGTCGAGCTGCTGTCTCGGGTGCGCAACCCGATCGGGGTCAAGCTCGGCCCGACGGTGACCCCCGACGCAGCGATCGCGTTGGCCGAGCGGCTCAACCCCGACGGCGAGCCTGGTCGGCTGACGTTCGTGACCCGGATGGGCGCCGGTCGCGTGCGTGACGTGCTGCCGGACCTGATCGCGAAGGTCCAGGCCGCGGGTGTGAGTGCCGGCTGGGTGTGCGACCCGATGCACGGCAACACCTACGAGACCGCCAACGGCTACAAGACCCGCGACTTCGAGTCGGTCATCGACGAGGTGCACGGCTTCTTCGAGGTGCACCGCGCGCTCGGCAGCTGGCCGGGCGGGCTGCACGTCGAGCTCACCGGTGACGACGTGACCGAGTGCCTCGGCGGCGGCGCGGCCCTGGCGGCCGGTGACCTGGTCAACCGGTACGAGACGCTGTGCGACCCGCGGCTCAACCGGGCCCAGAGCCTCGAGCTGGCGTTCCTGGTCGCCGAGATGCTGCGGGAGCGCTGAGGCCGACGCGCCCCGTCGCGTCACCCGTCGCGCCACCCGTCGCGTCACCCGTCGCGTCACCCGTCCGGCGTCGAGTGGCGCAAGATGGCCGGTGCGCCGGGCGTTTCGCGTACGTCTTGCGCCACTGGACGGGGTGTCAGCGCACGGCCTCGCCCGACCGTAGGGTGGCGCCGTGATCGACCTCCGCAGCGACACCGTCACCCGTCCTACCGAGGCGATGCGCACCGCGATGACCCGCGCCGACGTGGGCGACGACGTCTACGGCGAGGACCCGACCGTACGGGCGCTGGAGGAGCGGGTCGCGGGCCTGTTCGGCCACGAGGCGGCGCTGTTCACCGTGACCGGCTCGTTGGCGAACCTGCTGGCGGTCCGGTCGGTCGCGCCGGCAGGCACCGAGGTGCTCTGCGAGGCGCAAGCGCACATCGTGCGGGCCGAGCTGGGGGCGCACGCAGTGCTCAGCGGGGTCACGACCCGCACCTGGCGGCACCCTCGCGGGCTGGTCGACCCCGAGGTCGTCGGCGACCTGGTGGCGCCCGACCTCGGCCCCTTCCTGGTGCGCACCGCGGCACTGTCGGCGGAGAACACCCACAACTTCGGCGGCGGCGCGGTGCAGCCGCTGGCTGCGCTGCACGGACTGCGCCGGCTGGCCGACACCCACGGCTTGGCGGTGCACCTCGACGGCGCCCGCATCTGGAACGCGCACGTGGCCGCAGGCGTTTCCCTGGCCACGTACGGGGCGATGGCGGACGTGCTCGGTGTCTGCCTGTCCAAGGGGCTCGGCGCACCCGTCGGGTCGCTGCTGGTCGGCAGCGCGGAGCGGGTCGCCGAGGCGCGGGTGTGGCGCAAGCGCCTGGGCGGCGGCTGGCGGCAGGCCGGCGTGCTCGCCGCCGCGGGATTGCACGCCTTGGACCAGCACGTCGAACGGCTGGCCGATGACCACGCCAACGCCCGGGTGCTTGCACAGGCGTGCGGTGTCGACACCACAGACGTCGAGACCAACATCGTCGCGGTGCCGTGCGCAGACGCTGCGGCCGTCGTTGCCCGGGCCCGCGAGCAGGGCGTGCTCGCCAGCGCAGTCGGTCCGCGCACGCTGCGACTGGTGACCCACCTCGACGTCGACGCCTCGGCTGCCCGCAAGGCGGCCGAGACCCTCGCGCGGCTGGTCGCCTGATCATCATCGAGGGAGTATCGGCAGCGCTCAGGCGTCGCTGAGGTAGAACAGCGACCCCTGGTCGTCGGTGCACTCCGCGAGCACCCCGTACGGCCGCTGCGTCGGCTCCCCGGCGGCTCCGCCGGCCGCACGCACCCGCTCGAGCGCCGCCGCGACGTCGTCGACCTTCCAACACGGCACGGCTCGCTGGGAGTCCGCCTCGGCGATGCCGAGCATCGGCCGGACGTCAGCGGGCTCGCTGTCGCCGACGACGCGCCACCCGAGCACACCGGCGTAGAACCGCACCGCCGCGGCCTGGTCGCGGACCAGCAGCGTCAGGTAGCTCAGGTCGCCCGGCCGGGCCCCGTTCGGCGGCGTCCGCACGCCCGGGTCACCGTCGAGCGGCGGAGCGAACACCGCGAACGCCAGCCCCCACGGATCGGTGCAGTCCGCGATCCGCCCGTACGGCTCGTCCCTTGCCTCGTCCGCGGTGCCGCCGGCCGCGCGCACCCGGCGAGCGGCCGCGTCGACATCGTCGACGTGCCAGCAACAAAACAGCGTGTGCACGTCCTGCCCGCCCCACAGCCCGGTCGACAGCGTCGTGCTGGTCACCTGCCGCCCCTGCGGCACCGACCCCGGTGCCACCTCCCAGCCCAGCACCGCGGCATAGAACGCTTCGGCCCGCTCCACGTCAGGCGTCCACAGCGCCGCGTACGCGAGGTCGCCCGGTCTCGGCGCCTCCTCGGCGCGCGCTGGAGGGGCAGCCGGCGCGGGCTCCTGCAACATCCAGCGGTGGCCATACGGGTCGCGCACGACCGCGGTGCGCCCGTACGGGTTGTCGCCCGGCGCGCGTTCAAGCGATGCCCCGGCGTCCACGGCGCGCTCGGTCGCGTCGTCGGCGTCGGGAACCGTCAGCACCAGGCTGGTGGCGACCGGTGCGCCGACGATCGGCGGCAGGACGTTCTGCTCCGCATAGCCCTCGGCGAGGTAGAACTCGGCGCCGTGCACCTGCATCTGGGCGTGCCCGATGCTGCCGTCGGTCATCTCGTAGCGCTGGCCCTGTTCCACCGCGCCGAGCGCGTCGGCGTACCACGTCAGGGCGGCGCGGCCGTCCTCGACCGCGAGGTACGGGACGACGCCGACGGGGACGGGGACGGGGACGGTTGGGGGACTGGCAGGCATGGTGCTCCCTTCGGGTCGGGCGAGGGCTCGCTCCAGCCGGCTTCGCAGCGCGCGAGCGAACGCGGGGTCGGGGTCGATGGGCCGCGCCGGCCGGCGCAGCACGGCCAGGGGGTCAGCCACGGTGGTCCCCCTCTCCGGAGGGGTAGGTGTGCCGGAAGGCGCCGCGGGCTCGGACGAGCAGCGCCTCGGTGGCGTGCTCGGTGCGGCCCAGCGCCGCCGCAACCTCGCGCACCGGCAGGTCGTCGACGTAGCGAAGCGTCAGCGCGATGCGGTGTTGCGGGGCCAGGCGGGCCAGGGTCTGGTGCGCGAGCACCGCATCGAGCCGGGCGTCCCACGGGTCATCGACGTCAGAGGCTAGGGACAGACCGGCGACATGCAGCCGTCGCTGCTCGCGGTAGTGCCGCCGCCAGTGGTCGGCCAGCTTGTGCCGTGCCACGCCCAGCAGCCACGGCACCGACACCGGCGGCGGGTTGTTGGCGGTGGCGGTGGCGGTGGCGGCGGCGGCCGCAGCGAGGAACGTCTCGCCGGTGAGGTCCTCGGCCACCGCGGTGGAGTCGCAGCGGGCGCACAGATATCCGTAGACGTGCGGCAGCGCGTCGTCGTAGACAGCCAGCAGCGACGGCGTCACCTGCCCCATCGGCTCGTCTGCCGCCGACTCACTTCCCGCCACGTAGGTATCGTCGTCGCCGGGCCGCGTTCTCCGACACCCTTATGCGCGATTTCTCGACCGGCCGGGTCAGACCAACCCGACGACGACGGTCGACCCTGGTGCAGCCAGCTCGCCTGCCGACGGTGTCTGGCGGCCGACGAAGCCCAGCCCGACGTAGAGCTCGGACTGCTCCTCCTCGACGACGAAACCGGCCTCCTCGAGCGTTTCCCGGGCGGCGTCGGCACCGGCGCCGGTGACGCTGGGCACCTCGACCAGCCGCGGCCCCTTCGACACCACCAGCCGGACCACGTCGCCCGCGGCCCCCGACCCGCCGGACGGCCGCTGCGACACCACCAGGCCGGTGCCGACCTCGTCGTTGAACGCCTCCCGTATGCGGACGCGGAAGCCGTCGGCGCGCAACGCGGATTGAGCGTCGTCGGCCTGCTGCCCGGTGAAGTCCCCGATGTCGATGGGGCGGGGCCCACGGCTGATCAGGAGATCCACCATGGTGCCCGGCCGGACGCTGGTGCCTGGCTCGATCGAGCTGCGCAGCACGTCGCCCGCCTCGATGCTCTCGGAGTACGCACGGCGCAGCTCGCCGACATCGAGCTTCTTCAGGTCCAGCCGGTCCTGTGCCTGGGAGCGCGACAGCCCGACCAGCTCCGGCATGTCGTAGCGCTCCTTGCCCCGGGACAGGGTCAAGCTGATGGTCCCGCCGTTCTGGATCCGCGCGCCGGGCGAGGGGTCGGTGCTGACGACTGCTCCCTTGGGGGCACGCTCGGAGTACGCCGTCTGGTCGACGTCGACGACGAGCCCGGAGCGCGCAGCGGCGGTCCTCGCCTCACCGCGGGTCATCTGCAGCAGCCGGGGCGTGTCGGTCCAACGCCCGACTCCGAACCACCAGCCGGCCGCACCTGCGGACACCGCCAGCACGAGCACGATGACCAGCAGCAGCCTGCCCCGCCGGCGCCGGCGCCGTGCCTCGAGCCTGCCGGCCTCGGTGTATCGCCTCCTGGTCGAGCCGCGCCGTGGCGTCGGCCCGGACGAGTCGGTCGGCTCGCTCGGCTCGGGGAGTGGCCCGGCTGGTGGAGCACCACCTGACCTCGGCTGCCGCTCGATCGTGCGGGTGCGCGTGTCCACCCCGGTGGCCGCGACGACGAGTGTGTGCTCGTGCCCGTCCGCAGGCGGCTCGGGGATCGGCACGTCGGTGGGCGGGTCGGCCAGCCGAGCCGTCTCGGCGGCGCTGGCGCGCGGTCGCAGGTCGTCGCTCAGCTCGCGGTCGGCCGTGAGCCCCTGCACGAGGGCGGAGCGCACCATCCGCAGCTGCCGCACCAGCACGCCTGCGTCGGTCGGGCGCAGGTCGCGGTCACGGGCCGTCGCCCGCGCCACCACCGCGTCCACGTAGTCAGGGAGCGCGGTGAGCTCTCCAGCGGTGGTCAGCGCGCGCGAGGGGGTGGGCACGTCGCTGTGCACGTGTTGGTAGGCCACCTGGATCGGGGTCTCACCGCTGTGCGGCTTCTGCCCGGTCAGCAGCTCGTACAGCATGATGCCGCAGGCATAGACGTCGCTGCGCGGGTCGGCGGACCGGCCGATCACCAGCTCCGGTGCGAGGTAGGAGACGGTGCCGATCAGCAGCCCCGTCGCGGTGGCTGTGCTCTGCCCGGCGCTGCCCTCCAGCGCCCTGGCCAGGCCGAAGTCGGCCACCTTGACCGCACCATGGCTGCCGAGCAGCACGTTCTCGGGCTTGACGTCACGGTGCACGATGTCGGCCGCGTGCGCGGTGGCCAGCGCGGTCGCGACCTGTTCGACCAGCTCCACGGCACGCAGCGGCGGCAGCGGGGACTGGTCACGTACGACGTCGCGAAGCGTCCCGCCCGGCACGAGTTCCATCGCGAGGTAGACCGAGCCGTCGTCCTCGCCCTGGTCGAAGACCGCGACCACGCCGGGATGGTTCAGCCGGGCTGCGGCCCGTGCCTCACGTACGAAGCGCGCTGCGAAGGCCTCGTCGTCGGCGAGATGCTCGTGCATGATCTTCAGCGCCACCACCCGGTCCAGCCGCGTGTCGACGGCCCGGTAGACCGTCGCCATGCCACCCCGCGCGATGCGTTCGCGCACGTCGTAGCGGCCGTCGAGCAGGCGCCCGACGAGCTGGTCGGCCCGTCGGAGGGACACGGCGATGCTCTCCTCCCGCGAGGTGGCCGGGCAACGGTCAGATCGATCGTAGGCGGAGCCTGGCGGGCGGTGCTGGAGGCGGCGGCCTCCGGCGTGCCCCGGCTGGCCCTCGCTGACCCCGACCCGTGGTCAGCGGTCGCGCTGCAGGGCGACCGACGTGAGCGTCTCCAGGGTCGACCGGGTCGTGCACCCGGTGGCGGCAGCCACGACGCGGTCCAGCGCCAGCCCCGCCTGAGTCTCGAGCTCGACGATGGTCTGCTCGATGCTGGCCAGCGCACCGCTGCCGACCATGAGCTCGCGCAGCCGGCGCACGTCGGCCGGGTCGAGCACCGGGTCGCCGACGCAACGGTCGAGCAGCGCACGCCCAGCGTCGTCGGTGCGGTCGTAGGTGCGAGCGAGCAACACGGTCCGCTTGCCCTCGCGCAGGTCGTCGCCGGCGGGCTTACCGGTCTGCTTCGGGTCGCCGAACACGCCGAGGACGTCGTCGCGCAGCTGGTAGGCCACCCCGACAGGACTCCCGTACGTGGTCAGCTCGGCCAGTAGATCCTCGCCGGCGCCGGCCAACGTGGCGCCCAGCTGCAGGGGCCGGACCACGGTGTAGGAGGCGCACTTGAAACGGACGACGCGAAGCGCCAGCTCCTCGTCGCTCGCGCCGGTCGCCTGGCTCACCAGGTCGAGGTACTGCCCGGCGGTGACCTCGGTGGTGCAGGCGTCGAAGACCGGTCCGGTCCGATCGATCGTCACGGGGTCGAAGCCGCTGGAGCGGAGCAGCTCGTGGGCCCAGGTGAGCAGCAGGTCGCCGAGCAGGATGGCCGCGCCGGCGCCGAACCGGTCGGGGTCGCCGACCCAGCCGGCGGCGCGGTGGTGGTGTGCGAACGCACGGTGCGCGGCGGGCCGACCGCGGCGGGTGTCCGAGCCGTCCATCCAGTCGTCGTGCACCAGGGCGCTGGCCTGCAGCAGCTCGAGTGCGGCCGCGGCGCGCTCGGCTCCCTCGTGGTCGACACTGCCGCCGGCGGCGAGCCAGCCGGCGAGGCAGAAAGCGGCGCGCAAGCGCTTGCCGCCGGCCACGGCAAGGCTGGCCTGGTGCTGGAGAGCTGCCGTCTCCGGGCCCGCGGCGGCCAACATCGGTTTCCGTGCGGCCAGGAAGCGGGCCAGCTGCTCGTCCACGCGGGCAGCCGATGCGGTGACGTCGATCTTCGCGGCAGCACTCGGCACGCAGCGAGACTAACCGGCCACCGCGCACCCGTCGGCCTAGGCTGGAGCCCATGAGTCCTGCGCCCGCCGAGCCTCCCGCCGAGTCTCCCCCCGTGCCGAGCGGGGGCGGCGACCAGCGGTTGAGCGCGGTCTTCGCGTCCGGGCGCCGGTCGTTCTCCTTCGAGTTCTTCCCGCCGAAGAACGATGCGGGCGAGCGGCAGCTGTGGACCACGATCCGCCAGCTGGAGCCGCTCGAGCCGACGTTCGTGTCGGTGACGTACGGGGCTGGCGGCTCGACCCGCGACCGTACGATCCGGATCACCGAGCGCATCGCCGAGGAGACCACGCTGCGCCCGGTGGCGCACCTGACCTGCGTCGGTCATGACGTCGGTGAGCTGCGCTGCATCGTCGGGCAGTACGCCGCCGGGGGCGTGCGGGACGTGCTGGCGCTGCGTGGTGATCCGCCCGGTGGGCCGGGCGGGCCGTGGGAGGCGCACCCCGGTGGCCTGGACCGCGCGGTTCAGCTCGTGCGGCTGGTCAAGTCGCTGGGTGACTTCGACGTCGGCGTGGCAGCGTTCCCCGAGAAGCATCCCGAGGCCGCGGACCTCGACGCGGACGCGCGCTTCCTGGTCGAGAAGGCGCAGGCGGGTGCCGACTACGCGGTCACCCAGCTGTTCTTCCGCGCCGAGGACTACCTGCGGCTGGTCGAACGACTGCGCGCGCTGCACTGCGAGCTTCCGGTCGTGCCGGGCATCATGCCGATCACCAGCCTGACCCAGGTGCAGCGGTTCGCGACCCTGTCGGGGTCCGACGTGCCACCTGAGATCGTGGCCCGGCTCTCCCCGTTCGCCGACGACCCGGCGGCGCTGCGTGCCGCTGGGGTGCAGCTGGCGACCGAGATGTGCGACCGGTTGCTCGCCGAGGGCGCACCGGGCCTGCACTACTACACGCTGAACCGGTCGACAGCGACCCGCGAGATCCACGCCGGGCTCGGTGTGCACGTCTGACCCGAGGCTGCCGGACGGGTCATGCTCTCGTCCGTTCGGAGGATGTGCAGGCGTGTTGGCCCGTCTGGCCGCCGGGTCGTGTCGATCCTTGAAACATGAACTCCTTGCGTCGGCGCGCTCGTCTGCTGTTGGGCGCACTGGCCGCGGTGTCGGGTGTTGCCTGCTGCGCGCTGCTCGCGGCGTTGTTCCTCGACCAGCCGGCCACTGCCGACCCGGGGGAGCTGATCACCGCGGCCTGGGTCTGCGGGATCGCCACCGTGCTGCTGGCGGTGGCGGCCGTGCAGGAGCACGCCGATCCCGACGACGACCCGCGCTACCTGCAGACCATCGTGCACGGCTTCGTGGACGAGTGGCGTCGCTGACCGGTCGTATGTACCGACGATGAGGCGTTGCGGGGGCTGCGGCCCCTGCTGGGCATGATCGTTCGTGCCGTCAACGTGCGACGTCGATGACCCGGCCGCCGGTGATCCGTGCCAGCTCGTCGGCCGTCGTGGGAAACACCGCGTGCGGATGCCCTCCGGCCGCCCACACCGTCCGGTGCCGGGTGAGCCACCGGTCGACGACGGTGCGTACGGGTGCGGGATGGCCGACCGGTGCCACTCCGCCGATGGCCTGTCCGGTGTGGGTGCGGACGAAGTCGGGGCTGGCTCGCCGCAGCGGCGGGAGCCCCTCGTCGGCCGCGACCATGTCGGTGTCGACGCGGTGCGCGCCGGAGGTGACCACCAGCACCGGCTCGCCGCCGGCGTCGAAGATCAGACTGCTGGCGATGGCGCCGACCTCGCAGCCGAGCCCGGCGGCAGCCTCGGCTGCGGTGTGGGCGGATTCGGGGAGCATCCGGATCTCCCCGGTCACATCTAGCGCCGCCAGCACGGTGCGCATCCGCACGACCGAGCGGTGTTCACTCATCGGTCGGTCATCACGCCGGTCGTCACATCGGTCACTGGGCCGACGGTAGTGCGGCGCGCCGACTCGCCGCCAACCGGGCGATAACGGTCGAGCAGTTGACGCATCGTCGGTGGCGGGGTCTACTGTTACCAGTGTTCGAACATGCGTTCGAATGATGACGGGGATGGTGCTCGCGGCACCAGCCTCACAGGTGGACTCCGCGCCGGTGGCCGTGCCTCGACCCCACGGCCGTCGGTGCGGGTCGCCGGACCGGGCGGGGCGAGGGGAAGTCCCTCGTCCGGTCCGGCGGTCCGCCGTTGGACGCCGCTTCCCCTGGCGTCTTGCCCGTCACCGACCGGTGCACGGGTGAGCCGAGCACAGGGAGGTGCGTGCACATGCGTCGCTATGACGACCCGGTCGCGGTCCGCAGCGGGCTGGTCGACGGGATCGAAGGACCCGAGCAGTTCGTCTGGCGCGACCGGTTGTGGCGGGTGCGCGCTGTCGTCGCGCAGTGGGTGCAGACCCCACCATGGTGGGAGCACCAGGCCGTCCGTGGACTGCTCGGCACCCAGCACGAGGCCGGCGCGGCCTCCGATCTGCCGGTGACATCCGTGGCGACCCTCGTCGCCGAGCAGCAGGTGTGGCGGGTGGACGCCACCCTCGGCCGGCTCGGGCTGGTGCGTCCCGACGACCCTGAGGTGCGTGGGGTGTTCGACCTCGTGCTCGAGCACGAGACCGGCCAGTGGCGTCTCGTCGGATGCCTGGACTGAGCGTGCAGACCCGGATGCAGACCCGGCCAGCCGAGGCGCCGACCTGCTCGGCTGCCGCAGTCACCTGTCTGGAGCGCGCCCAGCGGGCACTGCTCGAGGCCGGGGCGACCAGCGAGCACACGATCCGCTACGCCAGCGCACATGTCGCGGCGCTGCGGGCCGCCGCGGCGGTCCTCGCCGTCCGCACCCGGCCGCAGCCTCGTGGTGAGCGCAACGCCTGGGTGCTGTTGTCGCGGGTCGCCCCCGAGCTGGTCGAGTGGGCGGCCTTCTTCGCCGCCGGTGCTCCCAAGCGCGCAGCCGCTGAGGCCGGGCTGGCGCATGCGGTCACCACTCGCGAGGCCGACGACCTGGTGCGTGATGTCGAGTGCTTCGTGCAGGTGGTCCAGCAGCTGCTCGACCTGCCCCGCCAGCCGTTGCTGCCAGCCCAGCCGTCGGTGGGGCAGCCCGGGTGAGCGATCAGTTCGTGCACCTGCACGTGGCCTCGGGCTACTCGTTGCGGCACGGCGCCTCCCACCCGCACCGGCTGGTCGAGCGGGCCGCCGAGCTCGAGCAGGACACTCTCGCTCTCACCGACCGGGACGGGGTCTACGGCGCGGTGCGGTTCGCCAAAGCCTGCCTGCGGGCTGGCATCCGCCCGGTGCTCGGCGTCGACCTCGCCGTGGAGCCGTCCGGGTTGCTGCCCGGCACGATGCAGGATCCCGCCCGGACGCGTGCCCGCGGCCCCGCACGCGGGGAAGCCTTCCGCGACCCCGAGCTGCCACGGATCACGGTGCTGGCCGGGGGGCGGCAAGGCTGGGCGGCGCTGTGCAGGCTGGTGTCGGCCACCCATCTGCGTGGCGAGCGGGGAGTCCCGGTGACCACTGCCGACCTGGTTGCCGAGCACACCGCCGGCCGGGGCGTCGTGGTGTTGCTCGGACCGGCCTCCGAGGTGGGCCGGGCGGTCAGCACCCGGCGCCTCGACCTGACCGATGCGGTGCTGCGCGGCTGGCGGGAGCTGCTCGACCCGGCTGACCTGATGGTCGAGCTGGTGTCGCACCGAGTCGGCGGCACCGGCCCCGGCAGCACCGTGCACGCGGCCAGGATGGCTGCCGCCGCCGACCGGGCCCGGTTGGCCACGGTCCTCACCAACGCCGTCCGCCATGCCGATCCGCAGGACGCGGCCGTCCTCGACGTGCTCGACTCCGCCCGCCGGCTGGTGCCGCTTGACCCGCGTCATCTCGACCGTCGCAACACCGAGGGTTTCCTCAAGCCCGGCAAGCTGATGGCCGAGGTGGCCGGTGAGGTCTGCCGGGCAGCCGGGCTGGGGGAGCAGGCCGCGCGCCAGCTGCTCGCCCGCACCCGCACGGTCGCCGACCGCACCGTGCTCGACCCGCGGCTCGACCTCGGTCTCGGCCAGGTGCACCTGCCCGAGCACGAGCTCGCCACCGGCGTCGCCACCGGCGGCGGGTCTGGTCCCGCCGCAGCCGACCTGGTGTTGCGCGAGCGGACCCTCGCCGGGCTCACCCGCCGCTACGGCGCGCTGTCGCGGCCGGTCGACCGGCAGGTGCACGAGCGGCTCGACGACGAGCTGGGCACGATCGCGACGCTCGGCTTCGGCGCGTACTTCCTCACCGTCGCCGACGTGTGCGACCTCATCCGCGACCTTGGCGTGCGGGTCGCCGCGCGGGGGTCGGGGGCGGGCAGCCTGGTCAACTACGCGCTGGGCATCTCCGGGGTCGACCCGCTGCAGCACGGGTTGCTGATGCAGCGCTTCCTGT
>JBBSMN010000092.1:0-11542 GCA_038233135.1 Propionibacteriales bacterium | reverse complement strand
TCCTGCTCGAAGGCTCCCTGCTGGTTCAGCACCGCCAGCACGGCGCTGATGGCGTTGATGAGCGCGGTGCGGTCGCTCAGCCCCTCGATGATCACTCTGGTCATCGGTGTCTCCTTCACGTTGGAGACTGCACGGCCGTCCCCCAAAGGAGAGGGGCCGTGTAGCCCGGCTTGACCACTGCAGGTAGCAGCGGCCCGGGTCTTCTCCGGAGGGCACCGTGTCGGGGACGCGGTTGCCGGTCGACCACGTCCGGAGGCGTGCGGTCGACGATCCAGTCGCCACAAAGACGACTGCTCTGGACCCGACCAAGGCGGTGAAACCCTGATGCGACAACTCTAACGGCGCCCACGGACAGTCGCGGGCTGCGCCACGACCCCCGGCCACGGCCGGCCTGAGGCCTCACCGACGCCGACGCACCCCCGGGGATCCCGGCAAGCCCGACCGTCAAGATCACCGGCAGCCAACGCCTCAGGTAGGAAGGATGTGGAGCATGTCTACGCGCGCACGATCAGCGGGGGTCCGCGCCGCGAACTGACCACGGGTGCCGCCGAGGACGGCGCCTTGAATGTGCGCGCCCAGACTCGCCTCGTTGACCTCGGGGTGGTGCCGGCGAAACCAGCGCGTCCGCCAGCTTGTCCCAGATCGTGGTGCCGGTGGCCTTTCCGAGTCCCCGCTCACCCGGCCCGCGGAGCCGCCTCGAGCCGACGCCCGCGCCGAGGTGATGGTCGGTCCGCACGATCGACCAGGTCGTCGATCTGGACCAACAAGTTCCGCGGCTCGACCCGTAGGTCGAGCGGGTACTCCATGATGGTGATGCCCGTATTGACGATCCGCCGCTCTTGCATGCCGGCGTCGCCTTGGGCATAGACCAGCCATGCCACTGGCGCCTGCAACGCTGTGCAGTACGCGAGCATCTGGTAGTGATCGGCGTTCGGGTAGCGCCCGCCAGCGTCCGCGTACTTGTACTTGGCGTCGAAGACGAGGGGCGCATGCCCAGCTCGCTGGTGGACGATGTCGATCGACATGCGGATCACGCCGCGACTTCGTCCCGCCTCCGGATGGTCGAGAGTCGCCGGCCACTGCACCGACGTGTGCCCCGAGCGGGAGAACAACGCCTCCCGGAGTGCCGTGGAAACGAAGTCCTCGAACACCCGCCACATCTCCACGACGAAGGCCGCGACGCGCACATCTCCCGGGCCGGTCTCCGCCGAGGTGTGGCGCAGTACAAGCTCGGCCAGCCGCAGCGCAGGTTGGTAGCGGTGGTTGAGCCGACTGGGCGTCCATGTAGGTGGTGCCGCACCAGGCGTCAGCGGCGTGACCCCTTCGAGCCGCCCGTCCAGATGCAGCAGCCGCTGGCGGGTCGCACCGCCCACTCGCGGCACCGAGGCCATGCACCGTAGCGCCGTGCGCAGTATCTGGTTCTCGACCGTGTCCATGCTGAACTCGTCGTACGTCACTTCCAGCGGCAGCAGCAGTCCCGGTCGACGCGCGATCTGGTCGCCGATGCGGATGCGGCCGCGCACGGTGCGCAGCGCGTCGTCGATCCGTCGGTAGCCCTGCAGGACCCCGCCCGCGAGGGCACGTTCAGCAAGCCGCGCCAGGCTCTCGGCGAGTGCCGGCCACAGCTCCGGGTCCTCGACGGCTGTGACGTCCTCAGGCCGGAAACCGGGGTCGTGCGCGTATCCGAGCAGGAAGAGCAGCCGCGACAAGCCGATTCGCTCCTTCGGGTTCACCTGGACGAGCAGGTCGTCGACCAGCACAGCACCCACCCGGCCCCGCGGCAGGAGGCGCCAGTGGTTGGCGCCTTCGGGTCGCACCTCGACGAGGCCGCTCTCGGTGAGGGCACTGGCAGCGTTGGTGCTCAGTGGGCGGAGTGCTCCATAACGATCGAGCTCGTCCAGCACGACCGGGCCAGCTGTCTCCGTAGCGACGGTCATGGCTGGCCTTCGGCCTCATCGGCTGAGTCGTCCGCGTTGGTGTCTGACGGCTCGTCTACGGCAGGACCTTCGGCGCTCCCTGACAGCAAGGCGTCCAAGCCGAAGCGATCATGGATGTCTGCCCGGCTCAACCGGCCGTAGTAGTGCTCCTCCAACAGCGGCAACACGTCATAGCGCCAAATGCGTCGCAGGCCTGCGTCAGTGTCCGCCTCTTCCCTCATCAGGTACGACGGCCCGATCCGCAGGTCGCGATCGATCGGGTCGATCGCGTCATTCAACGCCTGAAGGAGGTGAGCGCGGCGGTCATCGGCCAACTCTCGGCGCTCCACATAACGTGCCAGGACGCCTCGTACGGGCGGCTCGTCGGGATGCAGCTCGACAAAGGGAAAGCGTCGGCGTATCGCCGCATCGACAAGCGCGATCGAGCGGTCGGAGGTGTTCATCGTGCCGATGATGAACACGTTCGGTGACAGGCGAAACGCCTCGGTCGGTTGATACTGCAAGCGCACTGATTCCTTGCGGTACTCGAGCAAGAAGTACAGCTCGCCGAACACCTTGGCAAGGTTGGTTCGGTTCATCTCGTCGATGACGAGCACGAAGGGCTCCCCCGCGCTCTCGGGTCGCGCGGCCTCACTCGCCAGGAGTCGGAGCGGCCCCGGTTCGACCTTGAAGGTCGCCTGGCCGCTCGCGGTCTCGGTGGGCCGGAACCCCTCGAAGAAGTCCTCGTAGGAGTACGACGGGTGGAACTGCACGAGTCGTACGCGACTGGGATCGTCGCCGCCGACGATGTGGTGCGCGAGTTGCCTGGCCAGGTACGTCTTGCCCGTGCCGGGAGGTCCATACAGCACCATCTGCTGGCGGGCCTGCAACAGATCCAGCATCTCCTGGATGTCGCTCAGGTCCATGTGCAGCCGCTGCGCCAGGTCATCGGTGGCTGACCGCAGCTGTGGCACCTCTTCGACTGGCCGCCCGTTGGCCGTCTCACCCGCCACGTGCGGCAGCAGCACCTCGAGTGCTGCGGTGAGGTCGACCAAGGCGCCAGGCTGCTCCAGCAGGGCAGGCGTAGGGACAGGTAGCGCCTCTCGAGGCAGGGTTGCGCCGCGCCAGGCGACCGGTCGCCGCACCCGCGCCTCCGACTCGCCGACGTACTCCACGTCCCCAGCGACCACACCGAGGTGCACCTGGTCGTCGGCAACCGTGACCACCACGTCGTCCGCCTTCACGACGGACAGGAACGAGTGGTACTCCCGGGCCAGCACCAGACGCTGGTGGTAGTCCTGATGCTGGTATCCCCTCTCGACAGCCGTCTGCACGTCCCGCAACGGCGAGCCCGGTGGCACGTGACCTAGGTGAGAACCGGCGAGCGACACGAACTCCTCGCGTACCCAGCGCTGGACCAGATCGGAGCCAGCCGTCCCGGGCCGCACCAACCAGGCGCGTTGCCCCTCGTCCTGGTCGTGCATCCACATCGGCGCGTAGGGGGGCAGGTAGAAGTCCACCTGCCCGCCGGTGTCCGCCTCCAGGGCCTGCCGGATGCCGACGAGATCGCGCTCGATCGACGCATCGTCGGCACCACTGGCTCCCCCGACCCGGTCGGCGAAAGCGTTCCGGATGCGGCGTCGGTGGTCTGGGCTGACCAGGTTGGGGAACGTGCCTGGCCAGGCGAGGTAGGAAAGGCTGTAGCGCATGGACGGCCAGTCCGTGGGGGCACTCGCCGCGATGTCGCGAAAGGCCCACGGATCGGCGAGCGCTCGCGCCCGCACCTCGTGGGGCTGGCTGGTCCAGTGCGCCACGAAGTCGCACAACCAGCTCAGCTGCTGCCAGATCTGGATGTTGAACCCGACCCCACCATGGAACGCGCCTTGAGCGGCCAAGCCCGCGCGCAGGGGGTCGGGGAGGGCGACCGATGATGGCAACCAGCCCAGCACGGTGTCGACGCGTTCGACCTTCGTCTCCGGTGCCAGATTGCTGAGCGGTGCCGCATGGACGTACAGCAGCTCAGCGGCAAGCAGCACCGCGGCTGGCGGTGCCCCCGACAACTGCCCGTGCAGCTTGCCAAGGAACGAGCCGGGACCAGTGTCGGGATTCTCGGAGATGCGACGGCGTAGGTCGCGGGCGTTGTCAGCGGTCCATGCTGTGAGGTTCACGTCGATCGGCGAGGGTTCGTTGCGGAGCCCGGCGCCCAGGACGCGCCAGGCCGCAGCCTCCGCTTCGGGGGCCGGCCCGAATCCCCGCTCGACTACCTCCAAGTCGGCCGGCGACGGGTCACCACGCCAGGCCGCAAAGGCTGACCGGTCCTCCGCCAGCCATTCGTCGGGGAGCGGGTAGTTGACGACGGTCCAGCCGAGCCCCTGGGCCTCGAGACGGTCTCTGATCTCCAGACCCGCATCTGCACCGTGCGATATCAGCGCGTCACAGAGGTTGATGAGCGCTGCGTACCGTTCACTGGGTTGGCTGGGCACCTTGCCGGCACTGACCAAGCGTGCCCATTTCTGCGTCGCCTCGGCGCGAAATGGTGGGAACCGATCCGGCTGCCGGGCCATCAGCAGCAGAGACCCCACGGCGGTGAGGCTGCCGGGATAGAGATCGCTCGCCACCTTGCGCAGGTCGGCTACCAGCGCGTCGAGCCGGGACGGGTCGGGGTCACCTTCCCAGAATGCGGTGAGCGCTCGGTGGATCTGGTCTCGGTCGGCTTCCATCGCCGTCGCTAGCCGCCCCGGAGTGCGCCAGTCGAGGAGGTTGGTGGACCTCAACGCAGCGTGGAAGGCCCTTTCCCACCCCGGCATCTCGCCCAGCACCTGGTCGCGCACACCGGCGAGACGCTCGGCAAGCTCCACCTTGTAAGCCCGCTCGTTGGCGTCGAGGTCGACGACGTCAGCAAACCGCTTCGCCCAGCGGACGAATTCGTCCCAATCACTCATGCCCACCTCAGGATCGCGAGTAGATGCTGAGTCCTCATGGAGAAGTGTCATCATGCTGGACTACTCGTGACAGCTCCACCTGCCGGTACGTACGCCAGAAATGGAGCCGTCGGGCTTGCGGTGTGTTGACCTGCAAGGAGACGCGCCAGCAGGTCGCCCCGTCCGACTCGCGCGTCACCGGCGGGTCCGATCCACCGCTCCCGGTTCGCAGCTGGTGCATCTCGCGTCCTGGGACCTGTTCCGCCAAGCCGGTCACCACCTGCATCACGGCGTCTACGACCTTGCGTCGCTCCACCCCCTCGGTCTGACCCAGAGACTGAAGGAACGCAGGTCCTATTGCGTAGTCAGGCAGCGGCCGGTCCCCCTTCTCCCCCGCGGGTATGCGCTCTGCCCAAGTCATGTAGACCTCGTACCGGAACTGCTCCTCCTCGTCGGAGAACAGAGGCGTATCGGTGTCAGGCACGGCTGACCCTGCCTGCCGCAAAGCCTGCTGCGCCCGTTGCCGACTGCCAGACTCCTGGCGCACTCGCGCTCGCAACCGCTCGAGTTCGTGGTCGCTCCGGCGCACCCTGCCTTCCAGCTCGCGCAGACGTGCGGTCAGCAGCGTCCGCTCCGTGTCCAACCCGGCCCGCTCCTCACGTAACCTGCTCAGCTCCAACCTCAGGGCACCAGACTCATCGTCCTGCGCGGGCGCAACAGGGATGCTCGGCTGCTGGACCGACGACTCGTGGACGCGCAGATCCTCCGGCTGCGCGGTCGGCAGCTGGTCCCGAGGCAGCCCGCCGTCGCGCGTGGACAGAGTCGGGGTGCCGAGAACCGACGGGGACGGCTGCTGCACAGCCAGGACGTCCTCGTCCTCGAGCGGTTCGCGCGGACCCGCATAGTCCGATGGCTCGAGCCACGGTGGCCCTCCTGGTAGGAGGCTCGCAGCAGGAAGCACCTCCTCGTCGTCATCGACGTCGAGGAGGCTGACCGCCCAACACTGCTGTCCGTGACCGGCCAGTCGGGCGGGCAGGACTTCACCGACCGAGAGCAGGGACGTGAGGTCGTCCAGCGGGTTGCCGGTGACATCCGCGAGGGTGACGGTCACTATTACGTCGGGCAAGAGCTCCAGCTCGGCCTCATACCCGTGCACCGACCGGACTCTCGCCAGGACGACGCGACCAACCTCATATGCAGCCAGGGCCTGCTCGGGGGCCAGGGCGAACCGGCGGATGTCCAGCACCCCTTGAGCCGGGTCGTGGAGGCCACGAATGCGCATCCCCGGTGCGACGACGCGCTCGAGCGGGACCCCGGGGAAACACAGCTCCTCGTGAATCGTCGCCGAGGTGCCGTCAAGGTCGACCAGCGCCCGGGTAGGCACCAGGAGACCACGCACCGTCCCGTCACGTTCCTGGCTCCGGTCCCTGCGCTCGGCGACGGCGCCCGATAATGCGGCCATCTGAACGGCGTCGGCCACCAACAAGCTGGCCACCCTGCTGGAGTCGCCGACGCCGTATGCGAAGCGGAGCGGTGACCGGTAGGGGTCCGACTGCCAGGTGTCATCGACCGGGTAGACGCGCGAGGCCCCGCCGTAGACGTGAGTCCGCTCTGGCAAGACGGCTTGCAGCTCCCAGGTCAGGTGGCCCGTGCGAATGACCACGACCTCTGCGAGGCCCGTGACGCCAGTCTCGACCTCGGCCACGTCCACCCACGGGCGAGTCTGAGCGACGGGCACGGACACGACCACCACCGGCTGTGGACGCGACGGTTCGAGCAGCCACTCTGCCAGCCGGCGGGCCTCGTCGAGCGTGTCGACGGTCCTCACCACGGCAACCTCCCAGCACGGGTACCTGCGGCAACGCAGTCTGCCGCACTCAGGGAGAGCCTTCCACCGCCACCGTGAGCACTGCCCGGCGCGGCCCCCTCGCGTCCGATCGAGCAACTGCGGACATGGCTTCGTCCGCGGAATCTAATGCGGGACCCGTTGACTGATGCGTGGCATGCCTGGCAGTCAGCCCTCCGCCCCGCCAAGTGCAACTCTGGCGCCATCCCAGGCCGTAGCGATTAGGGTGCTGAGGGTGACCTCGGGGACCACAACGGACACCGCACCACAAGTCGGGGAGCTCGTCCGCGCACGGGGCCAGCAGTGGGTCGTGTCGGCCCGAAGCGACAGCACGCAGCCCCGCGACGAGCTGGCGCGCGACCTGCCCGGCCGCACCTTGGTCACCTTGACCAGCGTCAGCGACGACGACCTGGGCAGCGAGCTGACGCTGGCCTGGGACGTCGAGCCGGGCCGAGAGGTGCTCCCGGCCACCCGGCTCCCCGAAGTGACCGCTGACGGATGGGACGACCCGCAGGTGCTGGGGGCCTTCCTCGATGCGGTGCGCTGGGGCACCGTGGCCAGCGCCGACGACAGCACGCTGCAGGCGCCGTTCCGCGCGGGCATCACGATCGAGGAGTACCAGCTCGAGCCGGTCGCCAAAGCACTCGCAATGCCTCGGGTCAACCTGCTCATCGCCGACGACGTCGGGCTCGGCAAGACCATCGAGGCGGGGCTGGTCATCCAGGAGATGCTGCTGCGTCACCGCGCGCGTCGGGTGCTGGTCGTCTGTCCGGCACCGCTCACCGGCAAGTGGCGCGACGAGATGCTCGATCGCTTCGGGCTCGACTTCACCGTCCTCGACGCCGACGCCCTGAAGGCGCTGCGGCGCAGTCACGGGCTCGAGGCCAACCCGTTCAACGTGTTCCCTCGCACCATCGTGAGCCTGCCGTGGCTGCGCACCCCCCGCGTGCAGCGGCTACTCGACGAGGTGCTGACGCCGGACACCCGGCATCCCGGTTTTTTCGACGTCCTGGTCGTCGACGAGGCGCACCACTGCGCGCCGCCGGCACCGGCCAGCGGCAAGCGGTACGCCGTCGACAGCCTCCAGACCCGAGCCGTACGCCGCGTCGGCGAGCACACCCAGCACCGGCTGTTCCTGTCCGCCACCCCACACAACGGGTACCCCCAGTCGTGGCAGGCGCTGCTGGAGATGCTGGACCCGCAGCGCTTCGCCCGTGGGGTGGAGCCCGAACCGGCATTGGTGCAGCAGGTGATGGTGCGCCGGCTCAAGGACGACCTGGAACTGCCCGACGGGAACAAGCGCTTCCCCGGCCGTCGGGCCCGTGCGATCGAGGTGACGTACACCGACGACGAGCGGCGCGGACACGAGCTCCTCACCAGCTACACCCGATCCCGCCAGCGCGTCACCGGCACGAAGGCCGTACGAGCCGGCGATCTCATCAGCCTCCTGTTGAAGAAGCGCATGTTCTCCTCCCCTGCCGCGTTCGCGCGGACCCTGCAGGTGCACCGCGACACCGTGTCCCGGGCCGCGGCCCCGGTCGAGGACGCCGACGTGCCCGAGTGGCTCGCCGAGGCGCTCGCGTGGGACGACGACCCCGACCCAGCCGCCGACGAGACCGAGGTCGAGCGCGACCTGCTTGGTCGGGCGGCGGATGCGACCGGCGGCCTCGACACCGACCAGGCAGAGCTGCTGGAGCACCTGACCGACTGGGCGCAGCGCCGGGCCGAGCCGGCCGACAGCAAAGCCGAGGCGCTGGTGAGTGAGCTGCACCGGCTCTGCCCGCCGGGCAGCAGTGAGCGGGTGATTGTCTTCACCGAGTACCGCGACACCCAGGTCTGGCTGGCCGGCATCCTCGCGGCCCGCGGCCTCGGCGGGGAGCGGCTCGGCTTGCTGCACGGTGGCATGGACGAGACCAAGCGCGAGCGCCTGAAGAACGCGTTCCAGGCCGCCCCGGAGCGCGACCCGCTGCGCATCCTGCTCGCCACCGACACCGCCAGCGAGGGCATCGACCTGCAGCGGCACTGCCACACCGTCATCAACTACGACATCCCGTTCAACCCCAACCGGCTCGAGCAGCGCATAGGCCGAGTCGACCGCTACGGCCAAGCCACCCAGGTCGACGTGGCGCACTTCGTGGGGGCGCACTGGCAGCAGGCCGAGACCGAGTCGTACGACGGCGACCTCGAGTTCCTGTCCCGGGTGGCCCGCAAGGTGGCCAACGAGCGTCGCGACCTCGGCAGCGTCAACCCCGTCCTCGCTGGCGCTGTCGAAGCCCGCATGCTGGGCCGTCCCGTCTTCGCCGACCCCCTGCAGGTCAACCCGAAGGCCAGCACCGGTGTGCTGCGCGCCGAGCAGCAGCTGCGGGACCAGGCGCAGCGCCTCCGCGACCAGCTCGACCGGTCGGTGCGGCGGCTGCACGTCGCACCCGCCAACGTGCGTCGCGTGGTCGACACCGCCCTCGCCCTCGCCCAGCAGCCCCCGCTGGCCGACCGCAGCGCTGGCGAGATCGAGCCCCCCGAGCTGCGGGCCGGCTGGCAACGCACGGTCGCCGACCTGGCCGACCCGCTGTCGGGGCAGCCCCGGCCGCTCACCTTCGACCCGACCCTGGCCCGCGGCCGCGACGACGTGGTGCTGGGCCACCTCGGCCACCCGTTGGTGGCGCAGTCGACCCGGTTGCTGCGCAGCGCGGTGTGGGGCGGGCGCACCGACCTGCACCGGGTCACCGGCGTCCGGTTCGCCCCGCCACCAGAGCTGGCGCTACGCGGTCCGATTGTGGTGGTGGTCGCCCGGTTGGTGGTCGTGGGCGCCGACGGTGGCCGCCTGCACGAGGAGATCGTGCTGGCCGGTCGCGAACTGCCGCCGACCGGCCGAGGCAAGCGACTCGACTTGGAACGCCGCTCGTACACCGCCCTGCGGGAGGCGGTGGAGGCCGCCCTGGAGCCCGGCACGTGTCGGCCGGCGCCCCGACCCGTCTGCGAGAGCCTGGCCGAGCGGTGGGACAAGCTGGCGCCGCGACTCGTCGAGGACCTCGCCATGCGGGCCGGAGCTCAGCGCGAGGCGCTCGCCGGCGACCTCGAGCGCCAGCTGGACCGGGCGCGCCGCGACACCACCGCCGTCTTCGCGCAACTGCGCCAGACGTTGACCGGTGCGCTGCACGAGCCCGCCGCAGTGCAGCTCACCCTCGGCGATCCGGATCCCACCGAGCACCAGCAGCTCGAGCGCGACCGCCGGTCATGGGAGGACCGACTCGCCACGCTCGACGACGACCGCGACCGCGAAATCGCGTCGCTCGAGCGGCGATACGGCGACGTGCGTGACCTGGTGTTCCCGGTCGCAGTGGTGCTCGCCATCCCCGACGGCGTGGCGGTCGACCGGTGAGGCGGGTGCGCCGCCGCTACAGCGCCGGGGAAGCCGCGCGGTGGCGGCATGCGTGGTTGGAGCTGGTGCAGGTCAGTGGTCCCTTCCTCACCCTCCCCGTCGCGAACCGCGCCCTCCCCAACGGGCTGCCCGAAGTCGCCCCGCCCGCCCGCACCGCCGTACGCACCGCCGTCGCCGACGCCCTCGCCAGCCGGGGCGCGACCCGGCACACCGCCATCCACACCGTGCTGTGCGATGCCCTCGACTGGGCTCAGCACCTGCGCCTCGACGCCGATCTGCCCGCGGCTCTGGGTGAGCCCGTGCCCGAGCACGACCTGCTGCTGCGCCCGGACCTCGGCTTCTACGCGGAATCGTCCCGCGACGGCGCGGCACCGTCGGCCGACCCGACAGCGGCCGACCCGGACGAACAGGACCCGGCGCCGGTGAGCACCGACTCGCCGTGGCGGCTGCTGGGCATGGTCACTGCCTGGGGCGCCCACCCGCTGAACCGCACCACCGAGCACGGCTGGACGGCCAGCCCGGTGGAGCGGCTGGCGGTGCTGCTGCGAGCCCGCGACGTCCCCGTCGGCCTGGTCACCGATGGCCGTTGGTGGGGGCTGGTGTGGGCGCCGGTCGGCGGCGCCACCGGTGCCGCCGTCTGGGACGCCAGCCTGTGGAGCGAGGAACCCGAGTCGTTCCGGGCGTTCGTGGCGCTGCTCGAACGCGCCCGCTTCTTGTCGGTCGCCGAAAACGACACGCTGCCGGCTCTGCTGGCCGAGAGCCTCGACGCCGCCGAGGAGGTCACCACCACCCTCGGGCACCAGGTGCGCGACGCCGTCGAGCTGCTCGTCGAGACCCTCGACCGTCTCGACGCGGAGAGCGGCGTGCTGGCCGGGGTGTCCGACGACGACCTGTACGACGGGGTCGTCACCGTCATGATGCGGCTGGTCTTCCTGCTCTTCGCCGAGGAGCGCCGGCTGCTGCCCAGCGACGAGCAGCTCTATGTCGACGCCTACAGCGTCGGCTCGTTGGTCGACCAGCTGGAGGGGGCCGAGGCGCTGGCCGGTCCGCAGGCGCTCGAGCACCGCACCGGGGCGTGGCACCGGCTGCTGGCGGTCGGCCGGGCGCTGCACGCCGGCGTGGCCCACGAGGACCTGCGGTTGCCGGCGTACGGCGGCGGCCTGTTCGACCCCGACCGCTACCCGTGGCTGGAGGGGCGAGCCACCGCGGACGCGGTCGACCGCCGCCCCCCGGCCGTCGACGACCGCACCGTGCTGCGTCTGCTGCGGGCCGTGCAGTACGTCGACGTCGGCGGTGAGCGGCGACGGCTGACCTTCCGCGCGCTCGATGTCGAACAGATCGGCTACGTCTACGAGGGGCTGCTGGAGCTGGAGTTCCGCACCGCCACCGAGGTGGTGCTCGGGCTACTGCGGCCGAAGAAGTGGCCCAGGGCAAACGAGCCGAGCGAGCTGCCGCTGTCGCAGGCGCAGGGGTGGCTGGC
>JBBSMN010000091.1:0-11613 GCA_038233135.1 Propionibacteriales bacterium | reverse complement strand
GAACGCTGGTGGTCGACCAGCCCGGGAACGTTGCCTATACGACCCAGACCACGTTGTCGGTGGACGACACGCGCGCGATCATCGACGCCCTCCGGCAGCGCTTCCCGGCGATGCTCGGCCCGCGCCACGACGACATCTGCTATGCGACCCAGAACCGGCAGCAGGCGATCAAGCAGATCGCCGTGGCGTCCGACCTGGTCATCGTCGTGGGGTCGGCGAACTCGTCCAACTCGGTACGCCTGGTCGAGGTGGCCCTGGAGTCCGGCGCAGCCGCGTCCTATCGCGTCGACGACGTGAGCGAGGTGGACGCTGCCTGGCTCGACGGGGTGGCGACCGTCGGCGTCACCAGCGGCGCCTCGGTGCCTGAGGATCTCGTCGGCGAGGTGTTGGGCTGGCTGGAGGCCCAGGGCTTCCCGGCCGCCGAAGCGGTCCGCACCGCTGAGGAGAGCCTGATCTTCTCGTTGCCGAAGGAGCTCCGTCGAGACATCAAGATCGCCGAGGCGAGCTGAACGCCTCGCGCGAGTGCGTCCAGTGGTTGGTCACTGCTCGAAGCTCGTGCCGGGTCTCACCGGTCGGGTGCTGCCAGTGGGCGTTGACGCTGGCGGCGGCGCCGAAGGCGTGCGGTGCGCCCACGCAGGGCGACGACAAGCAGCGCGGTGGCGTGTGCGACGACGAGTGCGCCCGCTAGGTGGACGAATCCCGCGATCACGCGCTGCGCGACACCGGCCGAGGCGTCCATCCGTGCCACCTGGATGCCGTCTGGCTGCAGCACAGCGATGCTGGTCAACAGCCCCACGAGAAGCAGTGGCGGTAACACGCCGGCTGTGAACAGGTTGCGCGGTCGCACGGTGAGCGCGGCGCCCACGCTGACCACGACCAGTGCCGCACCGAACAGCACGCCGATCGCGTCGGCGACCAGGATCTCGACGAGAGCCGCACCGAGCATGACTGCGGCAGCGATCGCGACGACCGATCCGACCGGTGGCTCCGCCCCGACCCAGGGCGCTCGTCGAGCAGGTGCGGCAACCCGGGCGGTTTGAGGCGACTCCGCAGGGACATCGGCGGTCGAGTGTTCTGCCGGGCTCGGCGTGGGGGCTGGCTGCGTCGGCGGCCGGGCCGCCGGAGACCGGTCCACAGGAGCCTGTTGCACGGGAGATGGCTGCACGGGGGGTGGCTGAACGGGAGCCTGCTGCGCCGGCGCGGGCTCGATCACAGCGGTCACTGGGGCATCACGGCCAGTCACACGGTTCACGCTAGACCTCGGCATCCGTCATCCGGCGCGACGCGCCGGGGCATCGCGGGGTGGGGTTGGTGTCCTCGGCGTACGGGCCGGCGCGGGCGTCGCGATCCGCCAGCAGCTCAGGGGCTGCGAGTGGACGCACCGCCTGTTCGACCGGTGCCGGGCTGGACTGCTCGTCCTCGCCGACGTGTAGATCGTGCAGCCGTCGCGCCGACACCAGGACCCGGCCCTCCAGCGCTCCGATGGCGCCGTTGTAAGCGCCGACGGCGGTCGTCAGCGCACGGCCCAGCTTGTCGGTGTGCGAGCCCAGCGTGCCGAGCCGGTCGTACAGCTCGCGCGCCACCTCTTGCACCTGGCGGGCGTTGTCGGCCAGCGACTCCTGCGTCCAGGCGTACGACACGGTGCGCAGCAGGGCGATCAGGGTCGTCGGCGTCGCCGGCACCACCTTGCGGGTGGCGGCGTATTCGAGCAGCGCAGGGTCGGCCTCCAGGGCGTGGCTCAGTAACGCGTCGCCAGGGACGAACATGACCACAAACTCTGGCGTGGGCGCGAACTGCCGCCAGTACGCCTTCGTCGCCAGCGCGTCGATGTGCTGGCGGACCTGTCGCGCATGCTGAGCGAGCTGCTGGCTGTGCGCGTCGTCATCACCGTGGGCGGCGGCGTCGGTCGCCCGCAGGAACGCCTCGAGCGGCACCTTCGCGTCGACCACCACCTGCCGGCCGCCGGCCAGCCGGACGAGCAGGTCGGGGCGCTGCACACCGTTGTCCGTGCGCACCGACGTCTGCAGGGTGAAGTCGCAGTGCTGCACCATGCCCGCCAGCTCGACCGCGCGGCGCAGGTGCATCTCGCCCCACTGGCCGCGCACCTGAGGTCGACGCAGAGCCGTGGCGAGCGACAGCGTCTCGCGCCGCAATCCCTCACCGGTCAGGCGCACGGACTCGACCTGGGCCGCGAGCCGCTCCTGCCAGGCCACACCCGACGACTCCAGCTGACGAAGCCGGTCGTCGAAGCGATCAAGGCTGTCCTTGACCGGTGCCACCACTGCGGACGTCGCCTGCAAGGTGGCGCTGACCTGGTCGGCGGCGCCGGCCTGCTCCCGCCGCCGGCCCCCGGAGCCCAGCCGGACGCCGACGAGGACACCGGCGGCCAGACCCGCCGATAGAGCGACCAGGACCGTGAGGATGAGCGTGCTGATCTCCATGGCACGCACCGTGCCAGGCCGCACCGACATTCCGCGGCGCCGATTACTACGGGCACGCCCCCAGGCTCGTACGCCCGGCCCGTACGCTGGCGCCCCGTGGCACTCACCATCGGTATCGTCGGCCTGCCCAACGCCGGCAAGTCCACCCTGTTCAATGCGCTGACCAAGAACGACGTGGTCGCGGCCAACTACCCGTTCGCGACGATCGAGCCGAACGTCGGCGTGGTCGGCGTACCCGACCCACGGCTGGCCGAGCTGGGACGCGTCTTCGACTCGGCCCGGCTGGTGCCCGCGACCGTGCAGTTCGTCGACATAGCCGGGATCGTCAGCGGCGCCAGCCAGGGCGAGGGGTTAGGCAACAAGTTCCTGGCCCACATTCGTGAGTCCGACGCGATCTGCCAGGTGACCCGGATGTTCCACGACGACGACGTCACCCACGTCGACGGCAAGGTCTCGCCGCCGGACGACATCGAGACCATCCGTACGGAGTTGGTGCTGGCCGACCTGCAGACGGTCGAGAACGCGGTGCCCCGCCTGGACAAGGAGGCGCGCAAGGACAAATCGCTCGTTGCGGTGCTAGCTGCTGCGCGCGCTGCCCAGGAGGTGCTGGCCCGCGGGGACACCATCTACGGCTCCGGGCTCGACTCGGCGGCCCTGCGTGAGCTTTCCCTGCTCAGCGCCAAACCGTTCGTCTACGTGTTCAACTGCGACGCCGACGAGCTGGCAGACGAAGCCGTGCTCGCCGAGACCCGCACCCTGGTGGCTCCGGCCGAGGCAATCTTTCTGGACGCGAAGTTCGAGGCCGAGCTGGTCGAGCTGGACGACGACGAGGAGGCGCGGGCGATGCTCGCCGAAACCGGTGTGGACGAGCCCGGCCTGGACGTGCTGGCCCGGGTCGGGTTCGAGACCCTCGGGCTGCAGACCTACCTGACCGCCGGGCCCAAGGAGGCCCGCGCCTGGACCATCCCGCGGGGTGCGACCGCCCCAGAGGCTTCCGGTGTCATCCACACCGACTTCCAGCGCGGCTTCATCAAGGCCGAGGTCGTGTCTTACGACGATCTGATGTCCGCCGGCTCGATGGCGTCGGCCAAGTCGGCCGGCAAGGTGCGCATCGAGGGCAAGGACTACGTGATGGCCGACGGGGACGTGGTGGAGTTTCGACACGGAGCAACGTCACGTAAGTGAGTGCCGACAGCACAACGCCCACATGCCCGCCGCCCACACGCCGACGACATCGAGCAGGTCTACCGGCTAGCACACCCCGCACGGCGGCGCACGGCGGCGAGCGGCGCCCGGCGAGGTCTGCACCTGCGGCCGTCCCGGCGTCAGGGGGTGCTTGCCCATGGTGCGGCCAACGTCTACAGTCTGACACCTAGCTCCCCACCGTCCCCCGGGACTGGTGGGGCTTTTTCTTGGTGGGGGAGTCCCATGGCTGATCTGCGTGCTGTCGTCGTCGTCGACTACCAGAACGTACATCTGACGGGACACGGCCTGTTCCCCAAAACCAAGTACGGCCCAAAGCACGAGGCTCTAGTCGACCCGCTCGCGTTCGCGCAACAACTGCTCCTGACCCGCAACCAAGCCCAGCGGCCCGGGAACCCAGCCGCTGTGCTGCGTCGGGTCCTCGTGTACCGCGGGCAGCCGCACCCCGAGCATGAGCCGAAGCCGTACGCTCGGAACCAGGCCCAGAAAGCACAGTGGGAGCGTGATCGCCGCGTCACAGTCACCCTGCGACCGTTGAAGTACAGCTACGAGCGAGATGAGACCGGACAACCACTCCTCGACTCCGTGGGGAAGAAGATGGTCACCGGCAAGGCTGAGAAAGGAGTTGATGTCCTTTGCGCGCTTGCGCTCGTGCGGGAAGCCCTGCTGCCTGACGTGGACCTAGTGATTCTTGCCTCCCAAGACACCGACCTTGAGCCAGCTCTCGACGAGGTCGCGGCGCTAGGAGGTACCAAGGTCGAGACGTTCTCATGGTCCGACCCGTCACGGCACACCCGACAGCTGCGCCTCTCAGGGGCCAGGAGATTGTGGAACACCAGGCTCACCGAGGTGAACTTCCTCCGCTGCCTGGACCGCACCGACTACATCTGACCCGGGACAACGCGGCAGCCTCACTGGAACTTCACCCCGCTCGCTCGCTCCATCATCGCCCGGCCGCCCGGCCGCTCGCAGCCGCCAGCACAGAACGCCCGAACAGCCCCTGCCAGGCGGTGTAGCGGCTGGCTCAGGCCGGACCCGTCGCCTCGCCACGCAGCGCACGAACATGGCACCGGCCCAACGGGTTCGCCAGCGTCGGTACGGGGCTCTCCTCGAGCTGGCCGGGGATGAAGACCACGGCGAGGGTCGCGACGACCATGATGGCGCCGGCTCAGGCAGCGCGGCCGGGTCGACGCCGTTGGCTTCGCACCAGTCGCCCAACGGGGCGACGCCACTGCTGGTAGCCCTGCTCGGTCGCCCACCGCGGATCGCCCGGCCCGACGGGGCCAGCTCGCCCGGCAGCGAACCGTCCCCGACCGGGACCGGCCCGCCGCAAAGTTGGTTGGTCCGGACTGCGAGGCACCTTCTCCGCGGTTCTTAGGTGCGGGGTCATCGGGAGGCATGCCCCGGGGGGTCGTCACGCTGCACCACGAGGCGCCGGGGGGGATCCTCGACGACACCTGGAGCCGGCGCGTCGGACGTGACCCGGATGCCGCAGTTTCGGGCGGTCGCGGGGTGAACCAGCGCGAACCAGTCCCCTTCGCGGCCCCGCTCGGCGAGCCACGCCCTGCCCGCATCGGACCAGCGGCGGCGTGCCCGCAGGTCGTGCCATGTGGGCCAGTCCTGGGTGCTATGCCACGTCGGTGGCGGCTTCTCGGCCTCGTCGACCCACTCGGCGTAGCGGAACCGCCGCAGCCACTCCGGCACCCCGCCGCTAGCCGTTGAGGCGGCGCCGAGCGGTTCCCTACGCCGTGCCACTGGTCCCCCACCGCTCTCGTGCCGCTTTGCGTGCTCGTGCCTGCAGCGGCGACGGCAGCGCCTCGCCTTCGGGGTCGGGCAACGCGAGCTGAGCCAGTAGCCGGCCGAGCGCGAGCCGATGCTGGCGCAGCTCACCCAGGGCGGGATGCACCCGCGGCTGACCGGCGCTACCAGCCACGATCTGGCCGTCGCGTTCGACGACTGCACGCAGCGCTTCGCACTCATCGAGCAGCCGACAACACTCCCGGAGTAGCTCGAGCTCGACCCCGGACAGCTCGAAGTCGCCGATGGTGCTGCGCCAGAACGCGCGGCCGCGCCGGGCCAGGTCTTGCGGTACTGCGGGGCTCTTACTCGTCATCTAGGGCCTCCTGGGGGCGGAAACAGGTGTGAGGCAGTGCTCACCGGAAAGTTGCCCTCACTCACGGTTCTAGAGGGGGTGGGGTCGAAGGGGGGGTGCCACATCTTCTTGTCACCCCTCAGCGTCCTGCTGAGGACGAAGATGCAGGTCGTCCTGCTGAGGACAAACCCACCGTCGCCCAACGGTGAGCCGCACCGTGCCGACGCAGGCTCGGTCCGCGCGAGGAAGGACTCGCTCACGGCCTTCGCTCCACGTAGTCGCGGTCATGACGGCGCGACGGTGGTGACGTTGACGCCGGCACGGTGAGGCGGTCATGGGCTCGGCGCTACCGGTACCACGTCGGTGATTGGCCGACCGTCAGGCAACGTCGGCGTGACGTCGACCAGGATCACCCGGCCGTCGGCGGTCTTGTTGCGCCGAAGACCTACCGGCATGCGGTCGGTGTCGAGCGTGCCGTCAGGGTTGCGTGGGATGAACGGGTAGTCGCCGATTGGTCCGGGGTCGAGTGCGTCGATCGTCATGACGTCGCCTGCCCGTTGCCGGCGTCGGTGCGAGCGTTGGTCCGCTCGAGCAACTCCACCTCAGCGACGTCGCGCGCGGTGTCCTCGCACAATTGCAGCATGTCCTCAAGCAACCTGGGATCACGGTAGGCGAGGTCCGGCGGCACATCGCCGCCGACGGTGCGGGCGGCGTTGCCGACATGGCTGCGCAGGTGGGTGCGGCGCCAACGTGCGGCGCGGTACTTCGTCCAGGCGGCGAGCACCGGATCCGCCTTCACGGCCTCGGTGAACGCTTCGCGGGCTGCGTCCTCCTCGGCCTTGATCGACGCCTCCTCGTCGGCGTAGGCGGCGACCGTCCGTCGGTCGTACTCCTGCAACCGCTGCTCACGCTCGGCCTGCTCGGCGGCCTGCTGCTGCTCGAGCTGGTGCTGCAGCTCGGCCGCCTGTTGGCGGTGCTGCTCGAGCTTGGCGGCGACGTCGGCGATGGTGGTGTTGGTGGTGTTCATCGGTCCTCCTTGTGGTTGGCAACCTGCTTGGCGGCGGCCCGCTGGGTGCGCTGGTAGGCGGCGGCGAGCCGGGCGGTGGCCGGTGCATCGGGCTGTCCTGCGATGTGGTCGGCCTCGTCGTCGTGCGCCGGGTCGTGGGTGGCGGCGACACGCTTGAGTGCGGCGAGGTCGCTGCCCTTGGCGTACGCGCCGGCGATGCGCTGCTCGCCTGTTGGTTGGTCGGTCATGATCGTTCCAATCTGTTGGGGGTGGATCGGTGGTTGCGCCGGCGGCGTCGTTGCAGCCGGGCACGACTGAGATATGCGGTGCGCTGCCGACGGGCTCGACCGCGATGGGTGGGCCAGGGGCGGCCGCGTCCGCCGGCGCGCTGCCAGTCGGCATCGCGGATGAGCCGGTCGAGCTGGCCGTTCACCGGTGGTCGTGAATCGGCATGATCGACACCGAGCTCGTTCATGCGGACCTCACCGGATCTGGGTGGGTGGACGTGCACCGCCGACAGCACCGCTCGCGGGTGGCCGCCCACCGAGCAGCGCATCCCTCACGGCTGGCAGGGCAGTGCTGGCAAGTGCCGCGGTCGGCAGGGTCGCTCATCGGTTGCCTTCCTGGTCGTCGGTCGGATGCGTGCAGCTCGTGCAGCAGGACCGACCAGAAAGCCACTGGCGTACCTGACAAGATGCAGCTCGGGCCGAGCACGAGCTGCACTCGGGGTCGGCGGGTCGCTCGATCGTGGTGGTCATGACGCTGCGGCCTTCGTGGTGGGTGCGGGTGGGCGTCGCAGGTGGCTCGGGAGCCGGTCGGCGTGGTGGTGGCACATGAGACCCACCCGTGTTGGGACTGCTGACTTCTTGGTCAGCGCGCGGTTGCAGCGGGCGCACCGGGTGGCGGTCATGACGAGTGGTCCTCCCATTCGGCCGGGTGATCGATGACGTATCCGCCGGCCGTGCCGGGTCCGGAGCAGTGAGCGACCCGATGCCCCGCGCTGTCGCCGTGAATGTGCTCGCGGCCGCAGAACGGGCAGTCGATGAACGTCAGCCAGTAGCCGGGGAAGCTGGGGTTGGGGCTGCGGCGCGGGGCTGTGACGTGCGGTGGGTCGGGTGTCGGTGTCGCGTCGGTCATGGTGTCTTCTCCTTGTGTGATGGGGGTAGGGCGTCGCTGCCCGCCGAGGGGTGGCGAAGGTGGCGGTTCGCCACCCCTAGCGGCGAACCAAGTGGAGTCGGATCCGCGTTTATGCAGGTCACACACACAATTGATTTCCCCTAGGCGCGGGGTTTCGGAGGTAGGGGTGGCGGTTCGCCACCCCGCCACCCCTCGGAGCGGGTTCACCGCGCACCGTCGCTAACCCGGTAGTGGACTCCATCGGTGCCCTGCCCGCCGATGCCCTCGCAGGTGTCTTGCCCTGCGTCGAGCAGCCGGTCGATCGCGGCATCGAAGTGTTTGCGGTCCGCGCTGGTGACCCGCCGGCGAAGCACCGCGTGCTGCATCCCGGCCGGCGTCGCGGCGAGCTTGCGGGTGAGCAGCTGGGCGACCCGGCGGACAGCGGCGTCCTCCACCTTCTCCACAACCACTACGGCCCGTTCACCTTCGGCCTCAGCGCGTGCGCGGTTCGTGTCGGCAGATGTCCGGCGCAGCGTCTCGACGACCCTGCCGCGGGTGCGGTCGGACACGTCGAGCACCGTCCCCGCGAGTGTCCAGTCGTCCTCTGCGACCTCGGCCCGCCCGTCGAGCAGCGCCAGCGCCGCGCCGACTTTGAGCCGGGCGAGCAGCGCGTGCCCGTCGAGTGCGGCGGCATCACCGCGGATCGTGGACAGCCTCGCCTCATCGACGGCTTGGCGGGCCGAATCGCATACCGGAAGCCGAATCCGCCCATCGTGCCGGTCATACGGGGGAAGACTGGGCAGCTGCCAGCGCATCCGTTCGGGCCGGTCCGGGGGGTCGTCGGGAGCATTCCGGTCCAGGGCGGGGAGCCACAGCAGCCGCTGCGGTGTCCCCCCGTCGGCGTCGTCGAGCAGCACGCCAGATCTGCGGGGCTGAATCCCGATCGTCAGGCACAGTCGGTACTGGTGCTCTTGCACGGTCAGCCGCTTGGTGGGGTCTGCGTAGCCGAAGCCGAGCAGCTCACCCATGTAGGCCTGGCGGAGCAGTGGCAGCAGGGTGGACCCGTTGCGGGATCCGAGCGCGGCGAGGGTGTCGACCTCGGGGATGTCGCCGAGGACCGCCTGGGTGTGCTGCTCGATGTCGCCGCTCTTGGTGCGCTTGACGAATGTGTGCGTCAGTCCTTCTCCGGAGCCGACCGGGCGGAGGTTCAGCAACCCCACGTGCACCGCGTCGGCCGCGGCGCGGCAGGCCGCGCCTTTGCCGGAGCCGGAGTCACCAACCACCCCGGCGAACATGTTCAGCGACGCATCCGACCCGACCAGCGGCGGCAGCACGACGTGCGGCGGGGTGGCGACCACTACGCGGGCCAGCACCACGCCTAGTACCGCCCACGGCCCGGCGCGCACAGCTCGCGCGTGCTGGTGAATGTGGGCCAGTGAGGGCCGGGCCGACCAGAACGAACCATCAAGGTCGTCATCGGCTGTCGGATCTGTGTCCGCCGCCAGGGGTGAAACCCAGAACGACCAGTCGGCGTACGCGTCGGCCTCGGGCTTGCTCTCGGCCTTCGCGACTCCGAATGTCAGACAATCGGCGACCTCCCCGGGTGTCTTCGTCCGTGGTTGCCCGTGGTGGGCCAGCAGCCACCGAAACCGCTCCTGGAGCACGACCAGCGCGGCGGCGTGGTCGGCCTCGGTCACCATCCCGAGCCGGCGGGCGAATGCCAGCGATGTTGCGCAGCCAAGCAGCCACGGGTGCCGCCCCTTCGGTGTCTGCTGCTGCCACGACCGCACTGCGGCGTGCACCGCCGGATGTGTCGTGGTCGCCCACGAAGACCATTCGGCCGCTGGTGCCACCACGGTGCCGAGCTGGTCGCGGTCGCCGGGCTGCTCGACCGCGTTGTACGCGGTCAGTCGGTCGTCAACGTGGGCGACGGTCAGCAGCCGGGAGCCGGTGACCGACACCAGGGTCGGCACCGGGTCGGCCTTGTAGTTGGTCAGCCCGGGCACCCGGAGCACCCGTGCCAGGTCGAACACGGAGTCGACCTGCCCGCCGTGGATCCCGGCGACGTGGGCGACCAGGCGGCCGAACCGGCGCAGCAGCGCGGCTATGTCCGCCCGGGTCGTCGGGCTGGTGATGGTCCCCGCTGGGTCGTCGGGGTCGATGGGCCAGTACGGCTGCCGCCCGTGCCCGGACTCGACGACCGCGGCCGGCTTGGCCTCGAGCATCTCCGACAAGGTGGTGATCACCGCCACCGCGGCCGCCATCGACGGCATCCCGCCGGGCTTGACGTCGAGGTCGGCGTACAGGGCGGCCAACCGGGTCACGTCAGCGGCGCCGCCCCGTCCGGTGCCCTTGTGGGGCAGCGCGTTGACGCCGAACCAGACATCGGCCTCGGCGTGGTCGTCGGCAATATCTGGCGCCTTGTCGGCCGTGGTCCATGTGGGCATGAACGGCCCGCCCGACCGCTGGTGACAGACGACCACCGCGTCGTCTGCCTGGTGTCCGAGTAGGGCCAGCAGCTCGGGGAACCCGGCGCCGCGGGCGCTCACCGGACCCACCGCCCGATCGTGGTGCGGTAGATCACCGCGGTTCCGCTGCGGGCCTCGACCCGGGCGGCGAACCGTTCCGCCGCACCGAGGCGCCGGTGCAGCGTGGTGACGGATGCCCGCGCACGTCGGTGTACCGGACGGCATACATGACGCCGGTGCGCGGCGGTCCCGGGTTGTGCTCGTGCCGGCTGGGGGACCTCATGCCGACCACCCCCGAGCCATCGCCAGCAGCCCTGCTCGCTCCTGCTCCTCGGCGAACCGGGTCACCTCCAGTTGCACCGGGTCGATGTGCCGCTCGATCGCAGTGGTGACCAGTTGCCTGAGCACCACGGTCGGGATCGCGTCCACCTCGACCGACTCACCGACGAAGCTCTTGCTCCGCGAGTCCGACTTCTTCGTCGGCCGGGTGGGCAGCTCGAGCTCCACGATCTGCTCAGGTGTGACCGCGATTCGCTTGAAGACGATGTCGATCTTCGGCGCGAACCCGCGTAGTTGCTTCTGCACGTGCTGCCAGGCCGCGACCCCGGACGGGTCATGGTCGCCGAGGTTGTAGACGATCGTCGGCTTGCCAACGTCGCGGATCGTCGCCGCGGTCGACCACAGGAACGACTCGCTGGCGAAGCCGCGGGCGATCATCAGCGGGACGTCCCACTGGTTTGTCACCGGCGACACGATCGAGGAGATCGCCTCCTTCTCCGACCACACCTCGACGTAGACGTCTTGGTCGTGCCATAGGGCCCGCCGGTACGACGACGCCGCGTCGTCGAGGGCGTCCTCGGCGTCGATCCAGGATCGGCTCTTGACGTGCCACCTACTGCCGTCGGCGATCCAGCTATAGGGCAGCTCGCCGGCACGGCGGAGCTTGAGCACCTCCCGCTGCACCGCGCCGTAGGCCTTCTCGGATTTCTCGACGGCTCCAGCCGACATCACCCGGTAGAACACACCGCGCACGCTGAGCGGGTGATCCTCGGCGCACACCGCGAGGATCGACTCGTGCAGGGCCGCAAGCTCGGCGCGAGACCGGCGTGAACGCGGCTTCCCATTAGGGGGTGCCGGAACGCGCGTGCCGTACGTAGGCGGGTTTACGGCAATACCGTTAAGTTAGTTCGCTTGGATGCGGTAGTCCGGTGGATGTTGGGGTTGTGGCCAGCTGGCGTGGTGGGCGCGTTTGACGTGCCACTTGAGCATCTTGCGTTTGATGACGCG
>JBBSMN010000090.1:0-11642 GCA_038233135.1 Propionibacteriales bacterium | reverse complement strand
TCCCGCCCGGCGGCCGGGCCGAGCGGCCGACGCAGATCCCGCCGCGCGGCTGGTGGGCGGTGCTCACGCGCACCTTCCAGGAGATGGGTCGCGACCACCTCACGCTGCTCGCCGGCGGCGTCGCGTACGCCTGGTTCATGGCGCTTTTCCCGGGACTCATCGCCGCGGTGCTGACGTACGGGCTGGTCACCGACCCCGCCGACGTGCAGCGCCAGATCGACGACCTGCTCGCGGGGCTGCCCGCCGCCGCCCAGTCGCTGCTCGCCGACCAGATGAGCGCGCTGGCCACAACGTCGCCCAGCGGTCTCGGCGTCGGGCTGGTCATCAGCATCGCGCTCGCGCTGTGGAGTGCCTCGGCGGGCATCGCTGGGCTGCTGGAGGCGGTGAACCTCGCCTATGACGAGGAGGAAACGCGGGGCTTCGTCCGCAAACGCGGACTGGCCCTGCTGCTGACCATCGGGTTCCTGGTGTTCCTGGCCCTCGCGATCGGCCTGGTCGCGGTGCTGCCGGCCGTGCTCGACCAGGTGGGGCTCGGCATCGTGGCCGAGGTGGCCGTCCAGATCGCCCGGTGGGTCGGTCTGGTGCTGCTGATGATCGTCGCGCTCGGCGTGGTCTACCGGGTCGCGCCCGACCGTGACTCCGCTCGGGCGAGCTGGGTGACCACCGGAGCGGTGACCGCCACCCTGCTCTGGGTGGCGGCCTCGGTCGTGTTCTCGCTGTACGTGGACAACTTCGGCAACTATGGCAAGACGTACGGGAGCCTCGCCGGCGTCGTTGTCTTGCTGCTGTGGCTGTGGATCACCGCTCTGATGGTGCTCCTCGGGGCCGAGCTGAACGCCGAGTCGGAGGGGCAGACGCTGCACGACACCACCACCGGTGAGCCGCAGCCGCTTGGCGAGCGGGGTGCGGTCAAGGCGGACGAACCACCACCGGCACGGCGGCCCAGCCGCCGGTGACATCGCGCACCGGCTCACCTATGCTTGAGCCGTAGCAGCCCCGGACCCTGGCGGCACGGTCGATGTCATTCCGCGCCGAGGGGATCTCGTGAGCCAGACTCCGTCAGTTCCTGCCAACCCGCTGTGGGTGGCGCTGACCAGCCGGGCTCGCAGTGCGCGAGACCTGATCGACACCGCCGACCAGGCGATGTATCGGGCCAAGCCGGAGGGTCGGGGCCCGGTCGTGGTCAAGAATCCGGATTCGGCCCCCGTGCCGGGATGAGCCGCGACCGCGTGGCGCGGGTGTGGTCCCTCGTCGATGCCGAGCCGTCCCGCGTCGACGCCGATGGTCGCGGGGAGCCGTGGTTGCAGCGCTTGTGCTCCGCGCTGGCCCGGGTACTGCCCGCATGCGGGGCTGGGGTGACGGTGCAGACCTTGGACGGTGCACTCGGCGTGGCGGCCGCCTCCGACCCGGCCAGCGCGGCGCTGGAGGACACCCAGTTCGCGCTGGGAGTCGGTCCGTGCGTCGACGCGTTCGCCTGGCGCCGCCCGGTGCTCACGCCCACGCTGGCGGCGGTCGACGAGCGTCGCTGGCCGGGATACGCGACCCCGGCGCTCGAGCGCGGCGGCGCGGCGGTGTTCGCATTCCCGCTTCAGGTCGGCGCCGCGCGGCTCGGCGTGCTGGACATCTACCGGGCGCGTCGGGGCTCGCTGTCGACGTACGAGCTGGCGCTGGCGCTCGACTTCGGCGCCGTCGCCGTGCGGCGGCTGCTGGACGCGCGCGTCGACCCCGCCGGCCGCCAGCAGGGCGGGGTGCTGACCGGAGCGCTCGACAACCGGATGGAGGTGTACCAGGCGCAGGGCATCTTGCTGGCGCAGCTGTCGGTCGGGCTGGAGGAGGCGATGGTCCGGCTGCGCGCACACGCCTATGCCACCGACCGACGCGTCAGCGATGTCGCCAAGGATGTCGTGACCGGCCGGCTTCGATTGCCGCGTTGACCTTCCGCTCTGAATTGATCCCGACCATTATGGGAGGCGGAACCCTCCAGACAGTGGGGTTCATAGGAGGCGAAGGGTCATGCCCGGAGTTGCTGCTGACCGACTGGCCACGGTCTTTGTCGAGGTCGCCGACACGCTGATCGACGAGTTCGACGTCGTGGACTTCCTGCACATGGTCACCCGCCGGACCGTCGAGCTGGCCGACGTGACGGCCGCAGGTCTGCTGCTGGCGGATCATCACGGTGAGCTGCAGTTCGTGGCCGCTTCGGACGAGCGGACCGAGCTGCTCGAGCTCTTCCAGCTGCAGGGCCACGAGGGCCCGTGCCTGGATTGCCACCGCACCGGATCGCCGGTGACCTACACCGACCTGACCAGCGCGACCACCGCGTGGCCGGCATTCACCCGGCAGGCGCTCGCCGCCGGCTTCAGGTCGGTGCACGCGGTGCCGTTGCGCCTGCGCCAGGAGACCATCGGGGCGTTGAACCTCTTTGGCACTACCGCTGGGAGCCTCGCACCCGAGAACGGCAGCATCGTGCAGGCCTTGGCCGACGTCGCCACGATCGCGCTGCTCCAAGAGCGGGCGATCGGGCAGCGCGAGGCGCTGGCTCAGCAGCTGCAGGGTGCCCTGAACAGCCGGGTCGTCATCGAGCAGGCCAAGGGGGTCATCGCGCAGACCTATGGCGTCAGCATCGACGATGCGTTCGTGCTGCTGCGAGACCACGCCCGACGCAGCCGTCGGTTGCTGTCCGACGTTGCCCATCTGGTGGTGGCTGACCCCACCTCGTTGTCGGGTCTGTCGGTCGAGTAGGCCGAGGCGACGCGCACTCCGTACGGAGGATGCCGCATTGACGGGCCTCGAGCCCCGCCAATGCATCATCGTTCGTCGGCGGAGCGCAGCCGGGCTGCGGCCGACCGGCCAGCACCGGGCAGGATCGTGCCGTGACCTCAACCGATATGCCCGGTACGCCGCCCCAGCAGCCAACCCAGGCCGACCTGCCCGCCGACGCCTGGGGGCTGCTACCGGACTGGATTGACGCCAAAGGACGCCAGCAGCGGGTCCCCGGCGACGTGCTGCACACCTTCCGGGCCGCGATCGGTGACCCGCCGGTCGATCTCGACGCGCGGCGCCCCGTGGTGACCGGACCGGGGCGCGAGCTGCCTCCGGCGCTGCACCCGAGCGCCGCCAGCTCCGCGCAGGTGACCTGCGAGGACGGCTCCGTGCGCAGCCTCGACGCGCCGACGCTGCCGGGCGATTTCCCGCTCGGCTACCACCGGGTCCGGTCGGCGGACGGCACCGAGGGACGGCTGATCGTGTCGCCCGGGCGGTGCTGCCTGCCGGCTGCCGGCCGCGCCTGGGGATGGACCGTGCAGCTGTACGCCCTGCGCTCGCGCGGCAGCTGGGGTATCGGCGACCTGGCCGACCTGCGGGCGGTGCGGGAGTGGTCCCAGCAGCTCGGCGCGGGCTTCCTGCTCGTCAACCCGTTGCACGCGGTCGCGCCGACGCTGCCACAGGAGTCCAGCCCCTACCTCCCCTCCACGCGCCGCTTCCTCAACCCCGTCTACCTGCGGGTCGACGAGGTGCCGGGGGCCGACGGCGTCGACCTGACCGCGTACGAGGAGCGGGCCGGCCGGCTCGCCGCCGGCGACGTCGATCGCGATGCGGTGTGGTCCATCAAGCGTGTCGCCCTGCGCGCCATCTTCGACGCCGTGGATCGGTGTCCCCGGTCGGCGCAGTGGCGGCAGGCACAGGGCAGCGCCCTGGAGGAGTACGCGGTGTGGTGCGTGCTGGCCGAGCATCTCGGTGCGGACTGGCGGACCTGGCCCGACCAGCTGCGCCGCCCGGAGTCAGCCGCCGTGGCGGCCTTCGCGGCCGACCATGACGACGAGGTGGCGTTCCACGCCTGGCTGCAGTGGCTGCTCGACCAGCAGCTGCGGTCCGCGACCGGGGACATGACCGTCATCCAGGACCTGCCGATCGGGGTGGACGGCTCCGGTGCCGACGCGTGGGCGTGGCAGGACCAGCTCGCCGACGGGGTGTACGTCGGCGCCCCGCCGGACGCCTTCAACGCCGCCGGGCAGGACTGGGGATCGCCGCCGTTCGTCCCGTGGCGCCTCCAGGCGGCCGGCTACGAGCCGTTCATCCAGTCCCTGCGGGCGACGATGGCCGGTGCCGGTGGCATCCGCATCGACCACGTGATGGGGCTCTTCCGGCTGTGGTGGGTGCCAGCCGGCGGTTCGCCGGCGAACGGGGCGTACGTCGGCTATCCCAGCGCGGAGCTGCTCGACATCGTCGCACTCGAGAGCCATCGCGCCGGGGCGCTGGTCGTGGGCGAGGACCTCGGCACTGTCGAGCCGGGGGTGCGGGAGACGCTCGCGGCGCACGACGTGCTGTCGTACAAGGTGCTGTGGTTCGAGGACGACGACCCAGTCAGCTGGCAACCGTCCTCGATGGCCGCGGTCACCACGCACGACCTGCCGACGGTGGCCGGGCTGTGGAGCGGCTCGGACGCGGCGGAGCAGGGCGAGCTGGGCCTCGGCGAGCCGGCCGAGCTGGCCGCCGGGCGGCAGGAGATCCTGGACCGGCTGGTCGACCCGGCCAGCCTGGCCGCCGGTGCACCCGATGCCGACGCGGTCCTGGCCGCGCACTGGCTGCTCGCGCGGTCGCCGTCGGTGCTGCTGGCGGCGACCCTGGAGGATGCCGTCGCCGAGCATCGCCGCCCCAACGTCCCGGGCACGACCGAGCGGGCCAACTGGCGGCTGCCACTCCCCGTGGCGGTCGAGGACCTGCCGGCGCACGGCGGGGCGCTTGCAGTCGCTCAGGTGCTGGACGCCGCCGTACGCGAGGTTGCGGGCTGACGTTCGCCAGGCCCGGTTAGCCCGACCCGTCGGGACGGTCGGGTCATCGGGCTACACGTCTCGGCGCAGCTCGGTGAGGAAGGCGTCGGCCCAGGCGCTGATGTCGTGCTCGGTGACCTGCTTGCGCATCGCCTTCATCCGCCGGGCCAGGTCGCGCCCGTCCGAGCGCATGGCGGCCAGCATCCCGGCCTTCATCCCGTTGATGTCGTACGGGTTGACCAGGAAGGCCTGCTTGAGCTCGTCGGCAGCGCCGGCGAACTCGCTGAGCACCAGCGCGCCCGCGCCGTCCACCCGGCAGGCCACGAACTCCTTCGCGACGAGGTTCATCCCGTCCCGCAGCGGCGTCACGACCATCACGTCGGCCGCACGGTAGAGGGCGGCCATCTCGTCGCGGGGGAAGGAGGAGTGCAGGTAAGTCAGCCGTTGCGGCCCGATGTGGCCGGACTCGCCGTTGATCCGGCCCACGAGCCGGTCGATGTCGTCGCGGAGCAGGCGGTACTGGTCGACCCGCTCGCGCGACGGTGTCGCGACCTGCACGAAGACGGCCTCGTTGTCGTCGAGGGCGCCGTCGCTGAGCAGCTCGCCGAACGCGCGCAGCCGCTGCCGGATGCCCTTGGTGTAGTCGAGGCGGTCGACGCCGAGCAGGATGCGACGGGGGTTGCCGAGGTCGTCGCGAATCTGCGCGGCCCGCTTCTCGGTCTCGGGGCGTCGGGCCATGTCCTCGAACGCACCGACGTCGATGGAGATCGCGAACGCCTGGGCCCGCACCTGCCGGTCGTCGGGCAAGGTGATGGTGTCGCGCTGGGTCTTGGCACCGACCCGTTGGCGTACGAGGCGTAGGAAGTTTGCCGCGGCACCGGGTAGCTGGAAGCCCACCAGGTCGGCGCCCAGCAGACCCTCGAGCAGCTGACGACGCCACGGGATCTGGCTGAACAGCTCGGTCGGGGGGAAGGGGATGTGCAGGAAGAAACCGATCCGCAGGTCGGGGCGGGCCTCGCGCAGCATCCGCGGCACCAGCTGCAGCTGGTAGTCCTGCACCCACACCACGGCACCGTCCGCGGCAACCTCCGCCGCCTGGTCGGCGAAGCGCCGGTTGACCGCTACGTAGGACTCCCACCACTCCCGGTGGAACTCCGGCGGCGCGATCACGTCGTGGTACAGCGGCCACAGGGTCGCGTTGGAGAACCCCTCGTAGTACTCGGCGACCTCCTGGGCCGACAGCGGCACCGGCACCAGCTTGAGCCCGTCCTGCTCGAAGGGGTCCAGGCTCTCATCGGGGCTGCCGTGCCAGCCGATCCACGCGCCGTCGTTGCTGCGCATGACCGGCTCGAGGGCGCTCACCAGGCCGCCGGGGGAGGTGCGCCAACTGGTGGCACCGTCGGTGTCGACGACCCGGTCCACCGGGAGCCGGTTGGCGACCACCAGGAAGTCGGCGGTCGGGGTGCGCTTGCGGGGAGCCATCACTCAGACCCTAGCCCCGTCACGGCAGCTCGTCGGCGGGCAGCCGGACCCCGCAGGCCGCGCGGGCGGCGTCGAGCAGCCGGGCGACCAGCAACGTCTGGTCCAGGGGCAGCAGGGGGCTCTCGATCCAGCCAGCACGCACACATCGCACCACCTCGATGGCCTCGTGCGCCAGACCGCCGCCGATGACCGGCTCCGAGAACGTCTCGGTCTGCGGGTCCTCGAGGTCCCCGAACAGGCGCGTCACCGACGGTGGATGGTGCATGCGCGCCGCGATCTCGACGCGCCCGGTGTCCCCGGCGACGGTGGCGGCCGAGTCGCTCCACGCCTGCTGGGAGCACGACAGCGTGGCCACCGCCCCCGACGCGTACGACAGCACCAGCCCGGCGGTGTCGTCGACGCCGCGATCGTCGAGCACCGCGGCGCCCCGCACCTCGATCGGCTCGCCCAGCATCCAGGTGGCGAACGTCAGCGGATAGACCCCGACGTCGAGCAGCGACGACGCCCCGAGCGCCGGGTCGTGCCACCTGCTGTCCGGGTCGGCCCGCGCGACGAGGCCCAGGTCGGCGCGTACCTGCCGCACGTTGCCGACCCAGCCGGAGCCGATGCCTTCGACCGTCCTGCGCAGGGCCGGGTTGCAGCGCATCCACATCCCCTCGGCGAGGAAGAGCCCGCGCCGCCGTGCCTCGTTGACCATCCGCGTCGCCTGCCGCTCGGTCATGGCGAGCGGCTTCTCGCACAGCACTGCCTTGCCTGCCGACAGAGCCGCGAGCACGTTCTCCTCGTGCGCGGTGTGCGGCGTCGCGACGTACACCACGTCGACGTCCGGGTCGGCCAGCACCTGCTCGTACGACCCGTACGCAGCCGCGATGTCGTGCTCGGCGGCGAACGTCTCGGCCCGGCCGAGGGTGCGCGAGCCCACCGCGGCGGCTCGGGCGCCGGGCACGTGGGCGAGGTCGCGTACGAATGCGGCGGCGATCCCGCCGGTCGCGAGGATGCCGAAGCCCACCGCCGTGTCGGTCGAGTCGGTCGCCACGGACCCACTCTGCCGTACGTGCGCGCTGGCCGTCCCCGGGCGCCCGCTGTTCGAGTGGCGCAAGTCGGCCGGTGAAACGCTGGTGGGCGGGCGTTCTTGCGCCACTCGGCGGGGCCGACTCGCGGGACCGCGGCGAATGACACCGATGTGGTTCGTCGCCTACGATGGCGACGAGCCACCGCCGTACCTTCGTAGCCATCACTGCAGCCATAACTGGGGAGCCGCCTTGGACGCCGCCGACGTCGTGACCTCCGGCTCTGCCGGTGACGCATCCGACGAGCTGTCGCAGCGTGACCGTGACATCCTCGCCTTCGAGCGCCAGTGGTGGCAGTTCGCCGGCGCCAAGGAGCAGGCCGTACGGGAGAAGTTCGCGATGTCGGCGACGCGCTACTACCAGGTGCTCAACGCGTTGATCGACGCTCCGGCGGCACTGGCCTACGACCCACTGCTGGTCAAGCGGCTGCGGCGGTTGCGACAGGCTCGGCAGCGGGCCCGCTCCGCCCGCCGGCTGGGCATCAACCTCGGGCCGCGATGAGGCGGAACGACCGCGGGCTGGTGCTGCCGAGCTGGCTAGTGGCAGTCAGCGCGGTGCTGGTGGCGCTGGCCCTGGTGGGCTTCGCCGTCACAAGTGATCGGGCACCCGACGAGGTGGCCCAGTCCGACGCCCAGTCCGACGCGCCGTCCGCCGGGGCCGGCGACGAGTCCACCCCCTCGACAACACCGAAGGCAGACCCTGGCAAGTCGCCGGCCAACGGCAAGCAGAAGAAGAAGCAGAAGCAGGCGCCGCCGGACCGTCGGACCACCTACGTCGAGGTCTACAACGCGTCCGGCATCACCGGCCTCGCTGCCCAGACCACGGCAACACTTCGAGACAGCGGGTGGCAGGTCGTGGCCACCGACAACTGGTACGGCGAGGTTCCCGACAGCACCGTCTACTACCCCGCCGACCTCGCTAACCAGGCCCGGCTGCTCGCCGCCGACCTCGGGGTCGAGCGAGTGCTTCCCGCGGTCGAGCCGATGAGCTTCGACCGGCTGACCGTCGTGCTCACCACCGCCCCCTAGGGTCGGCCGTATGGCGGTGCGCCCACCCGACAGCGACGACGGCCTGGCCGGTCTTGATCGGCTGCGTGCTGAGCCACACACCGCCCTGCTCGCCACCGACTTCGACGGGGTGCTCGCGCCCATCGTTGACGACCCTGCTGACGCCCACGTGCAACCCGGCGCCGTACGGGTGCTCGCACGGTTGTCGGTCCAGCTGGGCGCCGTGGTCATCGTCACCGGGCGGCCGGTTGCCGACGCCTTGCGGCTCGGCGGCTTCGAGGGCGTGCCCGGGCTCGAGCGGCTGCGGATCCTCGGCCAGTACGGCGTGGAGCAGTGGGACGCCACGACCGGTGAGGTCACGGCCCCCGAGCCGCACCCCGGTGTCGAGGGTGCGCGAGCCGCCGTCCCGGCGCTGCTGGACGAGCTGGAGCTGTCCGAGGCGCACGTGGAGGACAAGGGTCGCGCCCTGGGCGTGCACCTGCGCCGGCTCCCCGACCCGGAGGCCGCGATGGCGCGGCTGCGAGACCCGCTCGCGGCCCTGGCCGCCGACAATGACCTCGCGGTCGAGCCGGGCAAGGACGTGCTGGAGCTGCGGGCGCCCGGCATGGACAAGGGTGCCGCGTTGGACGCCCTGCTGGCAGCTGCCGACCTGGCCGACGTCCGGACCGTGCTCTACGCGGGTGACGACCTGGGTGACCTGGCCGCCTACGACGCGGTGCAGCGGCTGCGCGACCGGGGTGGCGCGGGTGTCCTGCTGGGCGTCGCCGATCCGGCCGCTGCCGAGCGCAACGAGCTCGTCGAACGCGCCGACCTGGTGCTCGGATCGCCCGCGGAGCTCGTCGGCTGGTTCGATCAGCTGGCCGACACGCTGAGTGCCGACCATCCCGCGGCACGCCACGTACGCCCGGACGGAGTCGACGACACGACCGTCGAGGCCCTCGGCAAGCTGTCGGAGGCTCTCGAGCTGGTCGAGGACGCCCGCGGGTCGCTGTACTCCTTCCACCGCAAGACGGGGGCGGCCGACCTCGCACTCGGGGAGGCGGTGGACCTGCTGCGCGCCGCCGGGCACGACGAGCTCGCCGACCGTATCGCCGCCGAGCTGGTGGGCAGCAACGTGATCGAGGGCCGGTGGACCTTCCAGGTGGTCGAGGAGTACGACGACGGCTACTACGCCGCGTTCCGCCAGCTCGAGACGCAAGCTCGGACGTCGCTGGCGCAGGGCCGCCGGCACCTGTATGAGGCGGAGATGAAGGAGCGCCGGCGTACGCATGGGCGACGGCACCACGAGGCCGGCCCCGACCACGAGGACAGCGACCACCACGAGGACAGCGAGGCCTGATTCGGCGCGCCGCCGGGGCTCCGCCCGGGCGGCGCTCCTGGCCACGACATCCTCCTTCCGAATAGTGAGACGACATCTCGCGGGCTGGGACGCGGTGCGACACCCGGAGTCGCCGCGACGTACGGTGGCCGCGCTCATCACGAGGGGCAGAGGGACACGGCCCGACGAAGCCCCGGCAACCGCACAGCACGCACGACCCCGCCCGCCGCCGACGTGAACGCGGCTGGTCCGCTGGCACGGTGCCACATCCGTCCCACGGCGAAGGCCGCCGGGGGGAAGATGGGGAGGAGGCGACGTTGAGCGCAGTGCTGCACGCTGAGGACCACATCCAGGCCCACCCCGCGGAGCCCGTACGTGGTGCCGCCGGCCACACCGTGCGACCCGGCGCCTTCGGCAACGCGGTCGCGCTGTCGTGCCGGGCGTGCGGTGCCCGTCAGTCGCTGGGGGCCGAGTTCGCGTGTATCGAGTGCTTCGGCCCGCTGGAGGTCGCCTACGACCCGGCTGTGAACGTCACGCGCCAGCAGATCGAGGCAGGGCCGCACAACATCTGGCGCTACCAGCCGCTGCTGCCGGTGCCCGCCGACGTGGCCACCCTGCCCGGCATGGAGCCGGGCATGACCCGGCTCGTGCGCGCCCACCACCTCGGCCGCGAGCTCGGTATCGACAAGCTCTGGGTTAAAGACGACAGCGGCAACCCCACGCACTCGTTCAAGGACCGGGTCGTCGCGGGCGCGCTCGCCGCGGCCCGCGAGCTGGGATTCACCGTGCTGGCCGGCCCCTCGACGGGCAACCACGCCAACGCGGTCGCCGCCGCGGCCTCCCGGGCCGGCATCCGCAGCGTGGTCCTCGTCCCGCAGGATCTCGAGCGCCCCAAGATCCTCACCACCGCCGTTTATGGCGGCACCCTGGTTGCCGTCGACGGGACGTACGACGACGTGAACCGGCTGGCCACCGAGATCGCCGCCGAGCACGAGGACTGGGCCTTCGTCAACGTCAACGTCCGGCCGTACTACGCCGAAGGGTCCAAGACGCTTGGCTTCGAGGTCGCCGAGCAGCTCGGCTGGCGGCTTCCGCAGCAGGTCGTCGTGCCCGTGGCGTCGGGCTCGCAGCTGACCAAGATCGACAAGGGCTTCGGCGAGCTGGTCACCCACGGCCTGGTGGCCGACACCCCGTACACCATCTTCGGCGCCCAGGCGGCGGGCTGCTCGCCGGTGGCCACGGCCTTCCGCGATGGCCATGACGTCGTTCGCCCCGTCCGCCCCGACACCATCGCCAAGTCGCTGGCGATCGGCAACCCGGCCGACGGGCCGTACGTGCTGGACGCGGTGCGCCGCACCGGCGGTGTCGTCGAGTCGGTCACCGACGACGAGATCCGCGACGGCATCGCGCTGCTGGCGCGCACCGAGGGCATCTTCGCCGAGACGGCCGGTGGTGTGACGGTCGCGACCCTGCGGAAACTGGTGGACGCCGGCCGGCTCGACCCCGACGCGGAGACCGTCGTGTTCAACACCGGCGACGGCCTCAAGACCCTGGACGCCATCGCGGATCGGGTCGGCCCGACCGCCACCATCTCCTCGTCCTACGACGACTTCGAGGCCGCCGGGCTGGCCTGACCAGCGGGGATCGGCCGGTGGCTTGCACTCGCCGGGGTCGAGTGCTAAACCTTGTGTTGGCACTCTCCACCGGAGAGTGACAGCGAGATCGGCCCGATGAGGCCGTGCGCCGGCCCGGGACATGACCGGGCGGGGGCCCGGCCGTCCGTCGCGGGCGTCGAGTCGGTCTGCCCCGTCGTCTACGCGTGAGGATTCGCGGACACATGCCCAAGACAATCTCGTTCAATGAGGACGCCCGCCGTGCGCTCGAGCGTGGGATGAACACCCTCGCCGACGCCGTCAAGGTGACTCTCGGCCCCAAGGGCCGCAACGTCGTACTCGAGAAGAAGTGGGGCGCCCCCACGATCACCAACGATGGTGTG
>JBBSMN010000089.1:0-11651 GCA_038233135.1 Propionibacteriales bacterium | reverse complement strand
TGGACTCCTCGCCCGCCGAAGCGGGCGCCTGGTCGCCGTTGCGCTGGGCATCTGCGTTGCCGTTGCACTCCTCGGCTCGCTCGGCAGCTTTCAAGCCGCCGCCCGCGCGACGATGACGCAGCGCGCGGTGTCCAGCGTCGCGGTCGACTGGCAGGTGCAGGTGCAGCGAGGACATCGTTTGGCCCAGGTCACCTCGGCACTTCGCGACGACCGCGGTGTCCGTGACGCATTACCTGTACGGTTCCTGGCCAGCCCGGGACTTGCCTCGACCAGCGGCGGGACCCGGCAGCAGACCGGCGCCGCGGACATCGTCGGGCTACCCCCGGGCTACCGGTCGGTCTTTCCCGGCGCGGTCCGCACGCTGGTGGGGTCGGGGTCCGGCGTGCTGCTCACACAACAGACTGCGGCCAACCTGCATGCCACACCGGGTGACGAGGTCACCATCGAGCGCCCAGGCGCTGCGCCGGTGCGTCGCACCGTGGCCGGCGTCGTCGAGCTGCCCCAGGCGGACTCCTTCTTCCAGCACGTGGGCGCCCCACCGGCCGCGCAGCCGGTGGCCCCTCCCGACAACGTCGTGCTCCTGCCCCGGAAGGCCTTCGACCGCATCGGCCTTGCGGTGGCCCGCCCGCAGGCGCTGACCGACCAGGTGCACGTTGCCCTCGATCAGGCGCTGGCCCCCGACCCTGCCACCGCGTTCTCGCAGAGCCTCGCTGCCGCCAACAACTTCGAGGCGACGGTATCCGGAGCGGCGAAGGTTGGTAACAACGTGGGCGCCGCTCTCGATGCGGCCCGCGAGGACGCTGCCTACTCTCGGATCCTGTTCACGTTCCTGGGCCTGCCCGGAGCCGTGCTCGCCGGTCTCGTCACCGCCACGGTTGCCGCCGCCGGGGCGGGACGGCGTCGCCGCGAGCAGTCCCTGCTCCGGACCAGGGGAGCAACCGGTGCTCAGGTTGTCAGGCTGGCGGCAGTTGAGGCCCTGGTGGTCGGCCTGGTTGGGAGCGCCGCCGGGATAGGCCTGGCCACGTTGGTCGGGGGGTTGGCATTCGGCACGACGTCGTTCGGTGCGACGGTGTCGTCGGCACTGGTCTGGGCGGCGGCGGCCGCGGCAGTCGGGGTCGTCGTCGCCTTGTTGTCCGTTCTGGGCCCGGTGCGCCGCGACCTGCGCGAGGCCACCATCGTCGAGGGACGCACCGTCGTCGGACGCGAGCCGTCCCCGCGCTGGCTGCGCATCGGGGTCGACGTCGCGTTGATTGGCGCCTCGGTCGCCGTCTTCTGGGCTGCGGGTCGGAGCAAGTACGCGCTCGTGCTCGCTCCCGAAGGCGTCCCCAAGCTGTCGGTCAGCTACTGGGCCTTCGGTGGACCCGCCCTGCTGTGGCTGGGCGCCGCCCTGCTGATCTGGCGGCTGTCCGACCTGGCGCTCCGTCGCGGCCGACCAGCAATCGGGTTTCTCCTGCGCTCGCTGAACGGGTCGCTTGCCGGCGTGGTGGCGGCCACCATGCAACGCCGCCGGCGGCTGCTCAGCCGGGCTGTGGTCCTCATCGCACTTGCTTTCGCCTTCGCGGTGTCCACGGCAACTTTCAACGCGACGTACGCCCAGCAGGCGGAGGTGGACGCCCAGTTGACGAACGGCGCGGACGTGGCCGTCACCGAGTCTCCGGGGACGCACGTCGGTCCCGCTGCCGGGGCGAGGCTGGTCGCAGCACCCGGGGTCCGAGCGGCCGAGCCCCTGCAGCACCGCTACGCCTATGTCGGCACCGACCTGCAGGACCTCTACGGCATCGAGCCCGCCAGCATTGGCCGGGCGACCTCGCTTCAGGACGACTACTTCCAAGGCGGCACCAGCACACAGCTGCTCGATCAACTTTCCGCGACTCCCAACGGTGTCCTGGTCAGCGCTGAGACGGTCAACGACTTTCAACTAAGGCAAGGCGACACGCTGCGGCTGAGGCTGCAGGACGCGCTCACTCACAGGCCGGTCACCGTCCCGTTCACCTACGTCGGCGTCGTCAACGAGTTTCCCACCGCACCCAAGGACAGCTTCCTGGTGGCCAATGCCTCCTACGTCGCGGACCGGACCGGCAGCAACGCTGTCGGCACCTTCCTTGTGGACACCGCATCAGGGGACGCTCACCGCGTGGCCCAGCAGCTGTCCACGACGCTGGGGACGTCGGCCTCGGTCAGCGACGTCACGCAGACCCGGAATCTCATCGGCTCGAGCTTGACCGCGGTGGACCTGCACGGACTCAGTCGCGTCGAGCTCGCCTTCGCCGTCATCCTCGTCCTGGCCGCCACCGGCCTGGTGCTCGGTCTCGGGGTTGCCGAGCGGCGTCGCACCTTTGCCATCGCGTCCGCGCTCGGGGCGCGGCGACGGCAGCTGGTCGCGTTGGTCCTTGGCGAGTCGATCGTGGTCGGGGTCGCCGGCCTGGCCGCCGGCTCCCTGCTGGCCTGGGCGGTGTCTCGCATGCTGGTCGCGGTGCTCTCCGGCGTCTTCGACCCGCCACCGGCGACGCTGGCGGTGCCGTGGACCTACGTCATTGGCGTGGCCCTGACCGTGGTGGTGGCCGTGGTTGGTACAGCCGTCGTGGCCGCGGCCAGCTCTCGCCGTGCCGCGGTGGAGGAGCTGCGACAGCTGATATGAGCCCTAACCAGTCCGACGCACTGTCTCGGACACCTAGTCTGCTCCACATGGCCCACCTGTTGCTGGTGGAGGACGACGCTGAGATCGGTGCACTGCTCACGACGGCGTTGCGAGCCAACGGTCACGACGTGAGCTGGCAGCGCACCGGCGCGAGCGCACTCGCACATGCCACCGGGGGCGGGATCGACATGGTCCTGCTCGACCTGGGTTTGCCGGACATGGACGGCGTGGAGGTTTGCCGCGAGCTACGTGCCCTCCTGCCCGGTTGCGTCCTGGTCATGCTCACCGCCAGAACCGACGAGATGGACGTGGTCGTCGGTCTTGAGGCCGGCGCCGACGACTACCTGACGAAGCCGTTCGGACGCACCGAGCTGCTGGCTCGGGTACGCGCCCACTTGCGCCGCGCGACACCTGTATCCGCCACGGGCGAGCGGTCGTTCAGTGACGGAGCGTTGTCCCTCGACTTTCAGGCGAGACGATGTGTCGTCGACGGCGTCGTCGTCGAGCTCCGGCCGAAGGAGTTCGACCTGCTGGCACGCCTGGCCCGCACACCCGGGGAGGCGGTCAGCCGGCAGGCGCTGATGGTGGAGGTGTGGGACGAGCACTGGTATGGGTCCACCAAGACGCTGGACGTGCATGTGGCGGCGCTCCGCCGCCAGCTGGCAACGGCGCTAGAACGCTCGCCGAATGCCGGAACACTGCCGATGATCACGACGCTGCGTGGCTTCGGTTACCGGCTCGACCCGGTCACAGCTCAGGCCGGTTGAGACGGCTTCCAGCAGCCTAGGATGGCCGCGGAGTCCGCACCCGAGGAAGGGACGTGCATGAGCAGCAACGGCAGTAATGGCAACAGCGGCATCGAGGTCGACGAGCTCTCCGACGAGATCACCCCCCGCGACGACCTGTTCCGGCACGTCAACGCCCGCTGGCTGGAGCGTACGGAGATCCCGGCCGACCGGGCGGTGCACGGCGCGTTCCACATGCTGCGCGACCAGGCCGAGATCGACGTGCGCGACCTCTGCGAGCAGGCGGCGGCTGCCGATGCGTCCGTCGGGAGCCCGCGGCGCCAGGTCGGTGACCTGTTCGCGGCCTTCATGGACGAGGCGGAGGTGGAGGACCGTGGCGCGGAGCCGCTGGCCGCAGACCTCGCCGACATCCGCGGCGTCACCTCGACCACCCAGCTGATGGCGCTGGTCGGCCGGCTGCAGCGGCACGGCACCCCGGGCGTCATCGGGTGGTACGTCGACAACGACGGCGACGACCCCACCCGCTACATCGTCAAGCTGGCGCAGGGCGGGCTGGGACTACCGGACGAGGCGTACTACCGCGAGGACACCTACGCCGACCTGCGGGCCGACTACGTCGCGCACATCGCCACCATGCTCGGGCTGGTCGACGAGGCCGACCCGACCGGTGCCGCCCGGCGGGTGCTCGACCTGGAGACCGCGCTGGCCAAGGCGCACTGGACCAACGTCGACAGCCGCGACGCGCTGAAGACCCACAACAAGCACGCTCGCGCCGCGCTGGAGTCGCTCGCGCCCGGGCTGCACTGGGAGGAGTGGCTCCAGGGCCGGCACGCACCCGATGGTGCCTTCGACGAGGTCGTCGTCCGCCAGCCCGGGGCGTTGGAGGCGGCGGGCCAACTGGTGCAGGAGCTGCCGCTCGCCGACTGGCAGGCCTGGCTCGTGTTCCACCACGTCCGCGCGTGCTCCGCGTACCTCTCGTCCCCGTTCGTTGACGCGAGCTTTGCCTTCTACGGCACGAGGCTGTCCGGCATCCCCCAGCTGCGGGAGCGTTGGAAGCGCGGCGTCGGGGTGGTTGAGGCGGCGCTGGGCGAGGCGCTCGGTCAGCTGTACGTCGCCGAGCACTTCCCGCGCGAGCACAAGGAGCGTATGCAGCAACTGGTCGGCTGGCTGGTCGATGCCTACCGCGCCGACATCGACAAGCTGGACTGGATGTCACCGGACACCCGCGAGCGGGCACTCGCCAAGCTGGGACTGTTCACCCCGAAGATCGCCTACCCCGACAGCTGGCGCGACTACTCCTCGCTGGTGATCGAGCGCGACGACGTGCTGGGCAGCGCCCGTCGCGGAGCCGCGTTCGAGTCCGACCGCAACCTGGCCAAGCTCGGTGGCGAGATCGACCGCGACGAGTGGCACATGACGCCGCAGACGGTCAACGCCTACTACAACCCCGGGATGAACGAGATCGTCTTCCCGGCGGCCATCCTCAGGTGGCCGTTCTTCGACCCGGAAGCCGACGACGCGGTCAACTTCGGCGGCATCGGCGCGGTGATCGGGCACGAGATCGGGCACGGGTTCGACGACCAGGGCAGCCGCTACGACGGCGAGGGCAAGCTCACCGACTGGTGGACCGAGGACGACCGCGCCAACTTCGACGAGCGGGCCAAGGCGCTGATCGCGCAGTACGACGCCTTCGAGCCGGTGGGGCTGGACGGTCACCACGTCAACGGCGCCCTGACCGTCGGCGAGAACATCGGCGACCTGGGCGGCATCACGATCGCGTACAAGGCCTACGAGCTGAGCCTGGAGGGTGCCGACGCGCCCGAGATCGACGGCCTCTCTGGCCGGCAGCGGGTCTTCCTCGGCTGGGGGCAGGTCTGGCGGCAGGCGATCCGGGACGAGGAGGAGCTGCGCCGGCTGGCCACCGACCCGCACTCGCCGGCGGAGTTCCGCGCCAACGTGGTGCGCAACCTGCACGAGTTCCACGAGGCGTTCGACGTCGGCGAGGGCGACGGCATGTGGCTGGCCGAGGACGAGCGGGTCCGCATCTGGTGATCCGCCGGGCTGCACTGTCGTTGAACCGGCAACTAGTAACCCCGCGGGGTCACTCTCCCGTTCAACGGGTGGACGAGTCGCGTACGTGCAGGGTGGTGTCCACCACCCGGTGGCGGTCGTCGGGGTGCTGATCCTCGAGGGTCCTGGCCAGGAGGTCGACGGCCTGCGCGGCGACACGCTCCGCGTTCAGGCTCAATGTGGTCATCTCGCGGTGTTGCCGGCCGGCCACGGACACCTCGGCGCAGGCGAGGAGCAGGTCGTCGGGCACCCGTAGGTCGCCTCGCTGGGCGGCCGCGAGGAGCAGGTCTCCCGCAGGCCCCTCGGTGGTGTAGACCGCGTCCGGGCGAGCAGGGCCGGTCATGAGCCGGTCGGCCGCCTTGGCGATGGCCGCGGGGTCGGCCGTCGAGACTCGCTCGACGCGCACCGGGACACCAGCTCGCGAACACCACGTCTGGTAGCCGTGCAGGCTCCGGGTGGTGTAGTCCTCGGTTCCGTCCGAGACGAGCATGCCCACCGTCCGCGCACCCTGCGACCGGAAGTGTTCGCAGACCTTGGTGAGAGCGGCTGCGTGGTCGTTGCCGACGCACAGCGCCGCCGGGTCCTCGAGGCGGCTGAGGTCGGAGACGAACGGGACTCCGAGCAGGTCCAGCTCGTCAGCCAGCGGGTCAGAGGGGCTCGGGTCGGCGATGATCGCGCCGTCGATGACGATGCGGCCCAGGATCTGCGGGGCGTTCGGCGGCAGCACAATCAGCGCATAGCCGCGTTGCAGGGCCTCCGCGGTCGCCGCGGCGAGCAGCCTCGCGTAGTAGCTGACCGCCAGGTACTGCCACGGCGCGCCGCCGAAAGGCCTGATGGACAACCCGATCGTGTGCGACCGGTTGGTACGGAACGAGCGGGCCAGGGTGCTCGGTCGATAGTCGATCGCCTCCGCGACCTGGCGGACGCGGGCCCGGGTGCGACTAGCGACCCGGCCCCGCCCGTTCAGGGCGTCGGATGCCGTCCCCACCGACACCCGGGCGATGGCCGCGACGTCCTTGATGCCCGGTCGACGGTCGGGCTGGCCGCGCGAGGACGCCGCGCGGGTCCAGAACTCGCGCCGGTACGCCTCGGCGGCATCAGGCACTGACCGCACGCCTGCGCTGTGCGGGTGGGAGCGTCGCCTGCAAGCCGTCGCTGAGCACGACGAGGGCGTCGACGGCCGTCACCTCCCCGGCGTCGTTGCAGATCAGCGGGTTGATGTCGACCTCGACGATCTGCGGACAGTCGGTGGCGAGCCGGCTCAGGGCGAGCATGGCGTCGCCGAGCCATTGCGACCACCGGGTGAGTCCGGCTCGTCCCACCATCTGGTCGACGACCGTCGAGGTCAGCGGCCCGGTGGCAAGAACGGGCGCGATCGTCTCGACCCGGCTGCCGCCGTAGCCGAGGGCATAGACGGGACCGTAGTGCGGGTCGCGAACCATCCCGCAGTAGGCCTCCACGCCTGCCGGCACCTGGCGGGCAATAAGCACCGGACCCGCCACGGCGCTCATGGCCGCGGCCACCGCCTCGTCAGAGCCGACGTTCAGCACGACGCCGCCCTCGCGGGCCTTGTGGGCAGGCCCGTCGATCTTGACCACGACGGGATAGCCGATGTCGCGGGCCATCGCCACGGCCTCCTCGACTGTGGCCGCTCGACCACGTGGAGCAAAGCCGACACCGACTCGTTCGAGCACGGCGGCCGAGACATCCTCCGACAGCGCGCCGGTGAGGTCGGCGATGCCGAGCTCCCGGGCGCTCACGGCACCGTGCTCAGCTGGCTCTCCGGAGTGCACCGGGGACCACCAGGCGGCGTGTGCCAACGCTCCCATCGCCTGCGAGACGCCACGCAGGACGGCAACGTCGTTCTCGAGCGCGAAGCGGGCCAGCTCGTCCGGCGGATCGGCGTTGTGCACGGTGGTCATCGCCACGTAGACGCCGGTCCGCGCCCGGGCGTCCGCGAGCGCCTGCACCACCGACTCGCACCAGCGCTGGTAGCGCGGGCCGCGGTGTCGGGACAGGTCGACCTGTCCGAGCAGGATGTCGAACTGGCCGGATGCCGCCAGTGTCGAGATGCCGAAGGGGTAGACCTCGACCGGGTTGGCCAGCGCCCAGGGGTCCAGCGGGTTGGTCGGCGCGACCTGCGGGTACGCGGCGGCCAGCGCGTCGCGGGGCCCGGCATCGAGGTCGGGCAGCGACAGGCCGTGCCGAGCCGCGTGGTCGGCGAGCAGTCCGGCCTCGGCACCCGACTCGGTGATCGCACCGACCCGCAGCCCCGCCGGGCGGGTGGACTTGCTCAGCACCTCGAGCAGCTCGATCATCTCCGGCAGGTCCTGGACCTCGATCACTCCGTGGGTGGCCAGCAGTGCCGAGAAAGCGCGCTGCGACCCGACGATCGGCCCGGTGTGCGCCAGGGCGGCGCGACGCCCCACCTCGGACTTGCCAATCTTCAGACAGACGACCGGCTTGCCCGCGGCAGCCGCGACCCGCAGCGCCTCGGTGAAGGCGACGGGCCGGCGTACCGTCTCGACGAAGACCCCGATGGCTCGGGTGGCATCGTCGGCCGCCATTTCGGCGACGAAGTCGGCAACGTCTCGGTTCAGCTCTGCGCCGCAGGAGACTACGGCGCTGAAGCCGATGCGCGGGCCGAGCGACACGAATGCGTCCGCGATGGAGCCCGACTGGCTGACGATTCCGACCGAGCCGGGCAGGAAGGACTCGGGGATCGTGGCCAGCCACCCCGAGGGTCGGCCGGGGAGCCCGATCCCCCTGCAGTTGGGGCCGAGCACCGCGGCACCGCAGGCGTCGGCCAGCTCCTTGACCTGCCGTGTGGTGGAGGCGGCTTCGGGTCCGGCCTCGGACCCGAGGCCCGGCAGGACGAACGCCCTGATGCCGGCGTCCAGTGCTTGTTGGAAGGCCGCAGGCAGCTGGCGATGCCCTACCGCGAGCACGGCGACGTCTGGTCGGATGGGCAGGGCGCCGATCGTGGGGACGCAGGCGAGGCCCTCCACTGACGCATGCTCGGGGTGCACACCCCAGGTGCCGTCGAAGGCGCCGATCTGGACGTTGGTCGCCAGCTCGGGGAAGCGCTCGGAGGCCCCCACGAGCACGGCTGAGGATGGCTTGAGGAGCGCCGCCGTACCCGCACGCAGCAGGTCTGCGTGAAGTCGATCGGCCGCTGCCAGGTGAACGCTCACGGGGTTGCTCTTTTCACTGCGCGGAGCGGGTCCGCAGGGTTTGCGCCGGGCTGCTTGTCGGCCACTCAGAACGTTAAGTGCCGAATCGTTTCGGCACAAGCCGCCGTACCCCGCGCCGCGGGGTGATGTGTGCCACTGCATCGCCGTGCGCTCCACGTACCGCCGCCGGCAACCCTCGAGTGGCGCAAGACGGCCAGAAATCAGTGAGCAGACGTACCGTCTTGCGCCACTCGGGCGGGCCCTAGACTCGATCACCGTGTCCGAGACCCCTGAGACGACCGGCTCTGCGATCTCGCGCGCCGACGTTGCCCACCTGGCCGGTCTGGCGCGCATCGACCTGACGGAGGCCGAGCTCGACCACCTGGCGCCCCAGCTGTCGGTGATCGTCGAGTCGGTCGCGCGCGTCAGCGAGGTTGCGGGCGAGGACGTGCCGCCGACCTCGCACCCGCTGCGGGTGACCAACGTCTTCCGCGACGACGTCGTACGCCCCGGGCTGAGCGCCGACGAGGCGCTGTCGGCCGCGCCCAGCGTCGAGCAGCAACGGTTCAGCGTGCCGCAGATCCTGGGGGAGGAGGCGTGAGCGACGACCTGATGCGCTTGACGGCCACCGAGCTGGCCGAGCGGCTCGCCGCCGGCGACACCTCGTCGGTGAAGGTCACCCAGATCCACCTGGACCGCATCGCCGCCGTCGACGGTGACGTGCACGCGTTCCTGCACGTCGACACCGAAGGGGCGCTCGCCCAGGCCGCCGAGATCGACCGCCGCCGCGCCTCCGGCGCCGCCCTGCACCGCCTCGCCGGGGTGCCGATCGCGGTCAAGGACGTCGTCGCGACCAAGGGCCTGCCGACCACCGCCGGCTCCCGGCTTCTCGAGGGCTGGATCCCGCCATACGACGCCACCCTGGTCACCCGGCTCCGGACGGCGGGGCTGCCCATCCTGGGCAAGACCAACATGGACGAGTTCGCCATGGGCAGCTCGACCGAGCACTCGGCATTCGGCCCGAGCCACAACCCGTGGGACCTCGACCGCACCCCCGGCGGGTCAGGCGGCGGGTCGGCCGCCGCGGTCGCCGCCTTCGAGGCGCCGCTGGCGATCGGCACCGACACCGGCGGCTCGATCCGCCAGCCCGGCGCGGTGACCGGCACCGTCGGGGTCAAGCCGACCTACGGCGGGGTGTCGCGCTACGGGCTCATCGCGCTGGCCAGCAGTCTGGACCAGGCTGGCCCCGTCACCCGCAGCGTCCTGGACGCCGCCATCCTGCACGAGCTGATCGGCGGCCACGACCCGCTGGACTCCACCAGCATCGAGGCCCCGATGCCCGCGCTCGTGGACGCGGTACGCGACGCCGACGTCGCCGGCCTGCGGGTCGGCGTTGTCACCGAGCTCGGCGGCGATGGCTACCAGCCGGGCGTCCGGGCCCGCTTCGATGAGGCAGTCGGGTTGCTCGCCGACGCCGGCGCCGAGGTCGTCGAGGTGTCGTGCCCGCACTTCGACTACGCGCTGGCTGCGTACTACCTGATCCTGCCCAGCGAGGCCAGCAGCAACTTGGCCCGCTTTGACGCGATGCGCTACGGGCTGCGGGTGCTGCCCGAGTCGGGCGCCGCCGGCGGCGTGCCCAGCGCCGAGGACGTCATGCTCGCCACGAGGGCGGCAGGCTTCGGCGACGAGGCCAAGCGCCGCATCATTCTTGGCACGTACGCGCTGTCGTCGGGCTACTACGACGCCTACTACGGGTCGGCGCAGAAGGTGCGCACGCTGATCGCACGAGACTTCGAGCAGGCGTTCGCGCAGGTCGACGTGCTGGTGTCGCCGACTGCGCCCACCACCGCGTTCCGGCTCGGCGAGAAGCTCGACGACCCGCTGGCGATGTACCTCAACGACGTCGCCACCATCCCCGCGAACCTGGCCGGCGTGCCCGGTCTGTCGCTGCCGAGTGGGCTGGCCGACGAGGACGGGTTGCCCACCGCCATCCAGATCCTCGCACCGGCCACCGCCGACGACCGGCTCTACCGGGTCGGCGGGGCGCTGGAGACGATGCTGCTCGACCGGTGGGGCGCCCCGCTGCTCGACCGGGCGCCGGCGCTTGCACCGACCCAGGAGGTGCCGGCGTGATCTCGTACCACGACGCCATCGAGCAGTTCGAGCCGGTGATCGGGCTCGAGGTGCACGTCGAGCTCGGGACCGTGTCCAAGATGTTCTGCGGCTGCGCGACCACGTTCGGCGCAGAGCCGAACAGCCAGGTCTGCCCGACTTGTCTTGGCCTGCCGGGCTCGCTGCCGGTGCTGAACGGCACGGCGGTGGAATCGGCGATCCGGATCGGGCTGGCGCTGGGCTGCGACATCGCCGACTGGTGCCGGTTCGCCCGCAAGAACTACTTCTACCCCGACATGCCGAAGAACTTCCAGACCTCGCAGTACGACGAGCCGATCGCCTTCGAGGGGGCGACCGACGTCGCGATGCCCGACGGTGAGACCGTGCGGGTCGAGATCGAACGCGCACACATGGAGGAGGACACCGGCAAGTCGCTGCACGTCGGCGGTGCCACCGGCCGCATCCACGGCGCCAGTCACTCGCTGGTCGACTACAACCGGGCCGGCATCCCGCTGGTGGAGATCGTCACCAAGCCCGTTATCGGGCCGGACGCGCAAGCACCGGAGGTTGCCCGCGCCTACGTCGCGCACCTGCGCGAGCTGCTGCTGGCCCTCGGCGTCTCCGACGTGCGCATGGAGCAGGGGTCGCTGCGCTGTGACGCCAACGTGTCGCTGCGCCCGCGCAGCGGCGGGCCCGAGCAACCCCTCGGAACCCGTACGGAGACCAAGAACGTCAACTCGCTGCGCTCGGTGGAGCGCGCGGTGCGCCACGAGATCTGCCGCCAAGCCGAGCTGCTGCTGGCCGGCGGCACCGTCACCCAGGAGACCCGGCACTGGCACGAGGACACCGGCGTGACGACCGCCGGGCGCAGCAAGGAGCAGGCTGAGGACTACCGCTACTTCCCCGAGCCCG
>JBBSMN010000088.1:0-11829 GCA_038233135.1 Propionibacteriales bacterium | reverse complement strand
GGGTCGGACGCGACCGCCAACAGGGCTCGTGCGGCCCGCGCCGGTGGCCACCCGCGGTTTCGGATCGCCAGGTGCAGCGCGGCCAGCAAGTGTGCGCCTGACCAGCAGCCAAGCCGGCCACCGACGGTTTGCCGGCGGTCCCGGATCAGCTGCACGAACCGGTCCCACTCGTCGATCTCGCAGTCCGCTACCAGGGCGTCGCTGGCCTCCGCGACGGTTACACCGAGCGGAACCGGCGACTCAGGGCTCGGCGCCGACCCGGCTCGGGCCATCGGAGGAGGGGGAGCAGGTGGGGGTGGAGTGTTCTCGGTCAAAGACTCTCGGTCATGCCGCAACCGTGCGGCCACCCCCGCCGCATCCGTACGGCCACCCCCGCCCTGCCTGGTTCGGGTAGCCGCATCTGCGCGGCCAGGGGTCTTTGGCTCGTCCGCGGTGGCCGCATCCGTGCGGCCACCTCCCCGGGACGGCTCAGCCGACGGCTCTGCCGGCCGCGTGGTGCGCAGCTGGTAGCGGTTGGTCAGCCGCTGTCTGCCGTCGTACCGGTGCTCCACCACGACGGCGCCTAGCCCGACGAGCTCGCGCATCGCCCGATCGACGGTGTCGGTCGACCGCTTGTGGAGCCGCCGGGCCAGTGTTGCCCGGCCCGGCATCCGCGCACCGCTGCTGTTGCCGTAGCGCAGCAGAACTGCGTACAGCCGGACCGCGCAGTCACCGACGTCGGCGTCCAGCAGCCACTCCGGCACGATCGCGAACCGCTCCTCGACGACCAGCTCGGCAGCCCCATAGGATGCAGCGCGATCAGACATGGCCAGCACCCCCGCCGGTCGCCGTAGGAAGTGTCTGTCGACCCGCGCCCGGGCGGCCCGATCGCGTGACAGCAACGATTGACAGCAACAGGGCTGGACGGGCTCGAACGTCGCGGGGGGGAAATGTTCCTGATATCGCGAGGTCGGCTACCCAGTCGCCGAGACGAACCGGTCCCGCCGTGGCTACGGATCAGAAGGTTGGGGGTTCGAATCCCTCCGAGCGCGCCAGCCACCCCTGCGGGGTAATGGCTCCCTGACCAGGGCCCTTTGTGCTTGGCCAAGACCAGCACCGCCGTATCGACTGCGGTCTGCTGGTTGGTTGACGGCAGCAGTCGACAGCAACGTCATCCCTCCGCACGGGGTGCTTGTCCACGCTGTGGCGGTAGTGGGCGAGGGTTTGGGTCGAACCCGGGCGGCGACGACGTGGTCGAGCCAGCCGGCGAGGTACGCGGCGACCGTGCGCCCGGAGGGTGCGCTGGACGTGCCTTAGGCGCCCTGTCGGCGCAGTTCGACCAGCGTGCTTTTCCGCCCCGGCGGCAGTCTTGGCGTACACGCTGCGGCGCCAATCGACGACCGGGTTCACGATCGAGGGCTACACGTCAGTCGTGATTACGCTGCATCGAGCGCTTCCCGCGCATAGCGTGCCGGAGACATCCCGACGGTTCGGGAAAAGGCCGTGCTGAAGGCGCTGGTTGAGCCGTACCCAGTCGCGGCCGCAACCTGCTCGACGTTGTTGTGGCCGGTATTGAGGGCGTCACGCGCTACAGCCATCCGCCAGTTCAGGGCGTAGGTCATCGGGGGCTCACCGACCATCGTGGCGAAACGGTCGGAGAAGGCCGACCGCGACAGATTGGCCTGCGCGGCCAGCGAGGCGACTGACCAGGGCTTTCGGATGTCGGAGTGGAATGCACGCAGAGCCGCGGCGACCGGCGGGTCAGCGAGCCCATTGAGCATGCCGCGCCGGCTCGACGCGAGCTGCGGCGTACGCAGCAGCTCGACCAGCATGATCTCGAGCAGTCTGGACAGCACAGAGTCCCGGCCGGGCCGTTCGGAGCAGGCCTCGGCGTCGATCATGTTCAGAACGCCGGTCAGGAGCTCGCGCTCGTCGCGCTGCGCGGCAGAGAGATGAACGACCGGTGACAGCAGCGACCCGAGCAGCTCAGCGTTGACCGGGTCGAACTCGAAGTGGCCGGCAACCATCCGGGTCACTTGCTCGCCCGCCCGCTCGCCTACCGGCTGGCTCGGCGCTTCCCCCCCGACCAGCTTGTCGGCGGTCATCGCGGAGTAGACCGTGTCGAAATCCACCGGTACCGCGCCGCGCTCACCGCCACGCAGGCTCCAGGGCTCGGGGTTGGTCAAGAGCAGGTAATCGCCCTGCGCGGCCTCGTGCTCACCCCATCCCGGCACCTCGAAGCGGCAGCCCCCGCTGACCACGCGGCCGAACACGACTCCGCCTACCGCCGGGAACAGCCACTCCCAGGAGCCCCTGCCGACGAGCTCCTTCCAGAGGAAGGAGCGCGGGCGGAGCAGTTCGACCAGTTGGGTCAGAGGATCCATCAGGCTCCTATGGACGATCTATAAACATGGAAGGACGTTCAACCATAGATCGTACGGCTCTACGTCCGTACTGTCGAGGACGACCCACCCACAAGAAAGGACTTCACCATGATCAAGACTGTATTCATCACCGGCAGCTCCTCCGGTTTCGGCAAGGCGACCGTGGCGGCGTTCCACGACGCCGGCTGGAACGTGGTGGCCACAATGCTCGAGAACTCAGTCGAGGGCTTCCGCGCCGCCGGGGACCACGATGCCGACCGCATGCTGGTACTTCCAGTCGACGTGACCGATTCGGAAGCCACCGAGGCCGGATCCGCTACGAGTTGGCGCCCCAGAGGATCTCGGTCCGCGTGGTCGAGCCCGGCTTCGTTCCCACCACCGGCTTCGTGCACAGGATCTGGGACACCGCCGCCACGCGCGAGATCCCGGCCGTCTACCAGGACTACGCGAGTCAGCGACTGGCCTCCTTCGAGGCGGCCACCGGCCAACCTCTGGCCTCCGCCGATGACGTGGCACAAGTCATCCTCGAAGCGGCCACCGATGACTCGCGTCGGCTCCGCCACGCCGTCGGCGGCGATCAAGCCGAACGCACGCGTATTCGGTACTCCACCTCAGAGACTGAGTACAACGCATGGGCATGGGGGAGCTTCGGGCCTGTACCCGACGCTGGGGCACCCGAACCGACCACCCGCGGCGACACCAACACGGACTCGTTAATCCCGGCCAGCGTCTAGCTGTCGCCCCGGGAGGTTGGTGGAGAGGATGTGACGACACCGTCTGATTGACCATGGACGGGGAGGACCTCCTGACGTGAGGCGGAGCTGCTTAAGTCCCGTGGGTCAACGGCCGGCTGGCCGTTCACACCGGGGTGATGCGTGTCGGCCCTGGATTCCCCTGGGCGGCACGGGGTGGCGACGATGCCGGCGACAAGCGCGTCGAGGGCCCAGTCCCGCCGCTCGTCGCGCTGGCCTCCGACCAGCTGTGCGCCACCCAGCCGGGTAAGGGTCGGGTGTCGGGCTGGGTCGGCGCCGTCGATCAGCGCGGAGAGCTGTTCGATGCTCTGGGGGCGGTCCGGCTCGCCCCGGCTCCCATACTCGGCGGCCATCGCTGTCGCCTGCTGCAGCAGTGCGTCGACGCCCCACGCGGCGCGACTGTCCGGCACTCCTGCGGCACTCAGCAGTCGCAGGGCGAGCTCGAGGACGTCGAGGTAGTTCCTGCCGTCGGGCCACGTCACCAGGGCCGACCGGGCGAGCCCGGGGTGCTGGACGAGTATGTCGATGTAACCCACCAGCAGGCGACGCAAGCGGGTCTGCCAGCTCCCACGCCCGCTCCAGGTGAGTTCGAGCTCGCCCAGCAACCGGTCGATCACGAGGGCGTGGATCTCGGTGGTGCTGCGCACGTAGACGTAGAGCGAGGCCGGGCCGGTGTCGAGGTCGACCGCGAGCCGACGCATCGTCAGCTTCGCTATGCCGTCCTGCTCGAGAACAGCCATGGCCGCGTCCACGATCCGCTCTCGGGTCAGCGCAGGCTTGGCGGGACGTTCGTGACTGTGACTCAAGAAGCCCGACCCACCAGCACTCGCGTCATCTGGCTGACCCTGATCGTCGTCCTGATCGCGGATGCACTCGACCTGATCGACGCCACGATCACCAACGTGGCGGCGCCCAGCATCGTGCGCGACCTCGGTGGCGGCGAGGCCCTCGTCAAGTGGCTCGGAGCGTCGTACGCGCTCGCGCTCGGCTCGCTCCTCGTGGTCGGCGGCCGCATCGGCGACCGTTACGGACAGCGCCGCACTTTCCTCATCGGCATGACCGGCTTCGTCGCCGCCTCCGCTCTCGCCGGGTTCTCACCCGACGCGGGCGTGCTGGTCGCTGCCCGAGTGGTCCAGGGCGCCTTCGGTGCACTGCTGATTCCGCAGGGCATGGCGATCATGACGCGGACCTTCCCCCGCGAGGCACTCGCCAAGGCCTTCGGCGCGTTCGGGCCGATGCTGGGAATCTTCGCTGTGGGTGGCCCGATCCTCGCCGGCTTCCTCATCGACGCCTTGTTCGGGCTCGGTTGGCGTCCCGTCTTCCTCATCAACCTGGTGGTCGGCGGGCTCGGACTGCTGCTCGCCGTCAAATACCTGCCGCAGGTAGAGCCCGATCCTGGGGTACGGATCGACACCGTGGCCGCGACCCTGCTCGGCGCCACGATGTTCACCCTGCTCTACGGCCTGATCACCGGCTCGAGCGACGGCTGGACCACGGTGCCGATCACCTGCCTGCTTGCCTCGCTGGTCCTCTTCACCGCATTCGCACACCGGCAGACCACATCGACGAACCCGCTGATCAACGCCAGCCTGTTCCGCAATCGCGGATTCGTTTCCGGCCTGATGACGGGGCTGCTCGTCTTCGCCGCCTTCAACGGGCTGGTGTGCGTCATCTCGCTGTTCTTCCAGCTCGGGCTCGGCTACACCCCGACCCACGCGTCGGTGAGCCTGCTGCCCCTGACGATCGGGATCATCATCGGTTCTGGCGCCTGCATGGCCCTGATCGCCAAACTCGGCCGCATCCTCGTCCTGGCCGGTCTGCTGGTCACCGCGTTGGGCGCAGGACTGTTCCTCACGCTCGTGCGGGCCTCGGGCCTTGATGCGAGCGGGTGGCAGTTGGCCCTGGTGACGCTGGTCATCGGCATCGGCGCCGGCACCTGCTTCGGCTCCATCTTCGACACCGTCCTCGGCGACATCGCGCACGACGAAGGCGGCGCCGCGAGCGGATCCCTGAGCGCCGTCCAGCAGCTCGCCGCCGGCATCGGGTCCGCCGCCGTCACGACCGTCTACTTCCACAGCCTGGCCGGTGGTCAGGTGCACGCCATGACGACCAGCCTGATCACCGTGCTCGGGCTGTGCGTCCTCTGCCTCGCCGCCGTACCACTCCTCCCACGCCGCGCCGCCGACCTGGAGCACTGAGGGCACTCACGCACTCGCCGCCGAGAGCACACACGAAGTCTGGTCTTCGCAAGCCGACTTACGGTTCGAGCCCGACAAGCCACGCAGTTGGCCAACTTCCCGCACGGCTCGCCCTGGTCGCCCAAGCGCTCGCGGACGAGCATCAGAGCCCTACTAAGCGACGGTGGAGCGGCTGACGGGCTCGCCGGGAGGACTCATCGGTCTGCTGTGGCCGCGATCAGCCGAGTAGCTTCCGATCATGGATCCATGACTGTGATGCTAATCTGAGAGCATCATGCGCACTACGCTTTCCCTGGACGACGATGTGGCGGCACTCATTAGGTCTGAACGCGAGCAGACCGGCGAGTCGTTCAAGGACACCGTCAACCGGCTACTCCGTCGAAGCGTGCGCACCGCGCCGACTGCGGGCTCGCCGCGTCTGCCGTCTCTGCCTGGCGGCCCGATCCTCGACGTCTCCGACGCCTCGGTGCTGCTCGCAGCGCTCGACGACGAGCGGCGCGCACAGCGTGGCATCACGTGACCCTGGTCGACACCAACCTGCTCATCTACGCGACGTTCACGGACACTCCCGAACACGACCGCACCCGTGCGTGGCTCGAAGCTCGCCTGGGGGACCCTGACGAGGGAGTGGCATTGTGCTGGCCGGTGCTCTACTCGTTCTTTCGCCTGATCACCAGTCCGCGGGTGTTCGGCCCGCACGCAGTCCCGGTCGCGCACGGCTGGTCGATCGTTGCCGGGCTTCTCAGCCAACCGGCTGCGCGTCTGGTCACCCCCGGTGCGCAGCATGCCTCGACTGCGTCCGAGCTTGTGGCGACGCCGGGTCTGCGCAGCGATGACGTCCCCGACGTCGAGATCGCGACGTTGGCCGTCGAGCACGGTCTGATCCTTGCCACGCATGACCATGGCTTCCGTCGCTTCGCCCGTCTCCGAGTCGTCGACCCCCTTGGAGAGGGGAAGTAGCTGGTAGTTCTAGACCCGACGGCTTCATCTGGAGGGCGCTGCTCGGCGGGGACCGGCGAGGTCCGCACCTTGGTCTCGGGCTTCGGGCCACAGGCGCGGGTTTCCCGACGGAGCCGGTGCTCACCGATCACCGACGGCACAGCTCGCTGTCGTAGCGGCAGGCCACGATCTGCGGGGTCTCGACCGGGTGGCCGGCGTCGACGGACCGCGCTAGCCGCAGGAACTGGGCATGCGTCCAGGTGAGCGGGCGGGCCGACAGGGTGCCCTCGCCCAGCTTGAAGCGTCCCTTGTCTGGCGTCGGCGGGCGGTGGTCCCAGACCTGCTCGGACATGAAGCCGGTGCCACCGTTGGCCGCTCGCGCCATCGTGTCCAGGTTGCCCTGAGCGTCTAGTCCCGCGGCGAGGTTGTACTCACCTCGCTCACCGGTCAGCAGCGGCCATCCGCGGCCCAGCGTGGTCCGCGAGCCATCATCGGTGGGCTCCCAGCGTCGCCCGGCCCGAGTCTCCCCGTAGCCGTCGAACGACGACCGGTGCCAGAACGGGCCGTTCGGGGTGGAGAACCGCAACAGGCGGTCGACAACCCGCACGCTCGACCGGATTGCCGGGTCGTCCGCTCGCTTGACCCCGAGGCGGACGAGCTCCAAGAAGCTGGGGTCGACGATGCGCCGCTGATCGACCAGCGGCCCGCCGTCGGGCACCTGGATCTGGGTGCCGGTGTCGGGGTGGCCGTCCGTCGTGACCCGCAGGTAGTAGGGGTCGTCGGCTAGCGGCCCGTTCGTGGTTGCGGTCCAGCCCTCGACACGCTGCTGCCAACGGTCGGCTGTGCTGAGGTACCGACGGGCGTCCTGGTCGGCACCGTTCAGCTTGGCGATGCGGGCGGCGCAGACCAGGCCGGTGATCTCCGCGGCGATGGTGGCGGGGGAGTAGTTGCCGAGGTTCTCCCAGCGCTCCTGCGGTGACTCCGGGCCCTCCCTGAGCAGGAAGTCCGCCGACCGGCGCACCCGACGCCAGTCGGCCGGCCCCGTGCGGCCGAGCTGCCACGCGAGCACGATCGGGAACGCGACCTCGTCCATCTGCAGCTCACCGAAGATCGGTTCCCCGTCGAGCCGAGAGTTCTGCGGGAACGACCCGTCCGGCTGCTGTTGCACCCGCCACAAGAAGCTCAGCGCCCGGCTGGCGGCTGCTCGGTCTCCGGAGGCGAGCAGTCCGGTGGCGATCTGGTACTGGTCGCGGGACCAGACGGCGTGGTAGACGGGGAGGTCGCGCAGCTCGAACGCCCACGCCCAGGGGCGGGCCGGTGCCGCGACGAAGCCGCCGCGGACCGTCTTGTCCTCGCTCGCCGCGAGGACCAGCTGCGAGACGCGGTACTGCCGGCGCCAGTCTCGTGCACTGCCTGCCATCGGCTTCAGGTGGCGCAGATAGCGGCGCCAGCCGGCGGCGTACGAGTCCGCCACCTCGCCGAAGGCGCTGGCAAGTGTCTCGCGCGCCGTCGACTCGCCGGCGCCTGCGGTGGGGCCGAAGCCGACGGCCAGGCTCATCCGCTGGGCTCCTCGCAGCCCCGTCAGCGCCGTACGGGCGACCTGCACGACGTTGCCCTGCTCGGGTGCGGTGTACGACCAGTCCAGCCGGTGGTCACGCTTCAGGTCGGTCCAGCCGTCGCTCACCCCGAAGTAGCCGCTGGACACGTCGGTGAGTGCAGGATCGGCCACCACGGCGCTGCCCATGTCCGCCTGGCTCGACAGCATCGCTGACTCGCTGCCCCGGGCGGTGTCGTCGCTGCCGTCGTTGCCGAGGGCGGGATCGTGCAAGACGTACACGTCGTACGGCTCACCGGTCAGGGACCGGAACGTCACGTCGACCAGCAGCGTGTCTCGGGCCGGGTCGGTCACGAAGGTCTTGGTGATGCGGTAGTCACCGGACCGGGCGGTGTTGACCACCTGGAACGTGAGCCCGCGTCCCCTCTGGACACGGGTGCGGTGCCTCGTGTCGCGATCCTCGCGGTCGGTGAACGTGCTGCCGTCGGAGACGACGAGCAGCGAGTCCCGGACGCTGGGTGTGTCGATGCGGGGATAGAACATCTCCGTCGCCTTGCCGCGACTGACCGTGTACCAGACCTTGCTGTCGGTCGTATGCGATGTGCCGAAGCCGACCTTCGCCCCATTGGTCCATCGCGCCGCGCCGCCTGGAGCCCCGGGCGCGATGCCGTCGCGACTGGTCAGCACACCTGGCGCCGCCCGAGACGAGGGCGGCGGTGCCGCCTCGGCGGGTGTCAGGGCTGCCGCGGGGAGAAGGACCGCCAGGGCGACGACGCCCAAGCGGACCGAGGCGGGGGACGACCGTACGACCATGAGGACCTCCACAAGCGCTGCGACCTGTTTGCTACTAATTGTGACAATAAGATTGCGCACACACCGCGATTGCGCCACCGCAGGCTGTCCACGTCACGTTCGCCACGCCGGCGCCGGCATACACACGTCCCCCGCACCGTTGCGAGACCCGAGGGCGACGTGAAGATCGGGGTGCCAAACACCCCCGGAAGGAGCGAGATGCAGCACCGCAAGCTGGGAACGCAGGGCCTCGAGGTCGGAGCGATCGGGCTGGGGACGATGGGCATGACCATGGCCTACGGCGCCGCCGACACCGAGGGCGGCGCGGCGACGATCAAGCGCGCGTACCAGCGCGGGGTGACGCTGTTCGACACCGCCGAGCTCTACGGCGGCGGCACCGGCAGCAACGAGCAACTGCTGGGTGAGGCGGTACGCGGCTTCCGTGACGAGGTCACGATCGCCACCAAGTTCGGCCTGGTCCTCCCCTTTGGAAGCAACCCCGACCGGCAGTTCGACAGCCGCCCCGAGCACATCCGCGAGGTCACCGACAACAGCCTGCGCTACCTGGGCACCGACCACATCGACGTGCTGTACCAGCACCGCGTCGACCCCGACGTGCCGATCGAGGAGGTCGCCGGCACCGTCCGCGACCTCATCGACCAGGGCAAGGTGCGGTTCTTCGGGCTGAGCGAGACCGGACCGGACACCATCCGGCGCGCCCACGCGGTGCAGTCCGTGTCGGTGCTGCAGACCGAGTACTCGGTGTTCGAGCGAGCGGTCGAGGCTGACGTCCTCCCCGTGCTGCGCGAGCTCGGCATCGGCTTCGTCCCGTACTCCCCGCTGGGGCGCGGCTTCCTGACGTCTGACGTCAAGCCCGCCCAGGACTATCCCGAGGACGACATGCGCAGCTGGGACGAGCACTGGCAGCCGGGCAACTACGAGAAGAACGTCGAGGCTGTGGGCACACTCACCGACCTCGCCCGCGCCAAGAACGCCACCGTCACGCAGCTTGCACTGGCCTGGCTGCTTGCCCAGGGTGACGACATCGTCCCCATCCCCGGCACCCGCAGACCGGCGCGGGTCGACGAGAACGTGGCCGCTGCTGACGTGGAGCTGACCGGCGAGGACCTCGCGACGGTGGCCGAGGTCCTGCCCGGCGGAGCGTACGGCAGCCGCTACCTCGAGGCGATGATGCCGGTGTGGTGAGCTGACCGGCGCGTGGTCTGCACCCGGTTCCTCCGGCACGATCCCAGCGCGGACGTCGCTTACGGCGCGATGTTCTGGTTCAGGTGGAACAGGTTGTCCGGGTCGTAGCGCCGCTTGACCTCCTGCAGCCGGGGGTAGTTGGCGCCGTAGTTGTCGGCCACCTTGTGCTGGTCGTCGGCGGAGGCGAAGTTGACGTACCCCCCGGGCGCGGAGTGCGGCGCGATCGCGGCGTAGTAGTCCTGCACCCAGGCGGTGTTGGCCTCATTGTCGGCCGGGCCCGGCCACATGCCGGCGATCACGGGGGCGAAGGTGGCGTCGCGGTGCCCGAACGCGGTGGCGTCGGGTGCAACATCGTGGCAGGCGCCGTTGATCGGCTACAGGTGCACGGTGGAGTTGACCACCGGCACCCGCGGGCCGTGCTCGGCGTGTGCCGCGATCGCCGCGTCGGTGAGCTCGGTGACGAAGCTGGCCTTCCAGTAGTGCTGCAGCCCGGGTGGCACCAGCGCGTCGAAGGCGGAGTTCAGCGCCGCGTACGGCATCACGCCGACGTGCTCGGCAACCGGTGCCGCCACTTCGCGCAGGCGCTGGAGCACGCGCTCGCCGTCGGGCACCGACCCGGTCCAGCACGACACCACGGCGACGAACGGCTCGCCCACCCGGTCCTCGGGCACGAACGGCAACGGCGGGGCGATCTGGAAGGCCGGGAACCCGCCGTACTCACGGGGCGCGTCGGCGATGAAGTCCCGGAACCAGGCCAGCACCGCCGGCGCGTCGGACAGCTCGAAGAACATCGGTCCGCCGTAGATGTCCCCGACGGCATGCAGCCGGAAGGTGAACTCGGTGACGACTCCGAAGTTGCCGCCGCCGCCTCGCAGCGCCCAGAACAGGTCCGGGTGCTCCTGCTCGCTGGCGGTGACGAGGCGCCCGTCGGCCGTGACCACCTGGGCGGACAGCAGGTTGTCGCAGGACAGCCCGTATCCGCGGGCGAGATAGCCGATGCCACCGCCCAGCGTCAGGCCGCCCACCCCGGTCGTCGAGATGATCCCGCCGGTGGTGGCCAGGCCGTAGGGCTGCGTCGCCTCGTTGCAGTCGCCCCAGGTGGCGCCGCCGCCGGCGGTGGCGGTGCGCGCCTCGGGGTCCACCGACACCGACCGCATGCCGGACAGGTCGGCAACCACGGCGTCGTCGGCGGTACCGAAGCCGGGGACGCTGTGCGCCCCGCCGCGTACGGCCAGCTCGGTGCCCGTCTCGCGGGCGTAGGCCACGACCGCCGCGGCGTCCTCGGCGCTGGTGCAGCGCACGATCGCCTCCGGCCGCGCGTCGATCATCTGGTTGTAGACCCGGCGGGCCTGCTCGTAGTCGCCGTCGTCCCGGGTGATGACCGACCCCCTCAGCCGGCTGGTCAAGTCGTGGACTGATTGCGTGGTGGTCACGATCTCTCCTCGGTTCGAGCCGACCGTCCAGCCTGCTGCCGACGGTCAGGACCGACGCTAGGTGTCGGCCGCATCACCGCGCATGACCAGAATTGGGTGACTTCGTGGGCGGAGGCGGGTAGCGACATCTGACCATGTACGCGGCCCGGGCATGCCGATAGCATGACGAGGTGGCCGGCTGGGCACCCCCGCCGCTGCCCCCACACTGGTCGAGCCCAGGCCGGCCGGAGTTCGTGGGCCGGCGGGCAGAGTTGACGGCGCTGGTGGACGCGTGGTCGGCGGCCACTCGGTGCGCCCGCCAGCTGGTGTTCGTCGGCGGCGAGGCCGGCGCCGGCAAGTCGCGGCTGCTGGCCGAGGTGGCGGCCGTGGCCCAGCAGCAGGGTGCCGCCGTGCTGGTGGGCACCTGTGTCGCAGACTTCGGTGCGCCGTACCAGCCGTTCCTGGAACCCGTCGATGCCCTGCTGCAGGCGATCACGGACAAGCAGCTGACCGTACCCGGTGCAGCACCCGGCCGCGACGGGGCCGACGATGACCGTTGGGTAGACCGGCTGCTGGTGCTGGCCGGTCGGCGCGGAATTGGGACGGACACCG
>JBBSMN010000087.1:0-11895 GCA_038233135.1 Propionibacteriales bacterium | reverse complement strand
GGTCGGGGGTGTGGATCTTGGGGTTGTTCCAGGCCAGCACCCAGGTGGCGGTCTCGTGACAGCCCTTCGCCGAGCAGACGGTCATCGCCAACGTGCCGGGACATAAGTGTGCCGGACGGCCACGGGGGAAGCCGTCCGGCACAACGTGCTCCGACGGGGGAAACGGAGCACGACGGTGAGCTTGGCATGCGAGCGACGCCCGGACCAGTGCTTCGGCCGAGAAATAGTGGACGCCTTTCTCATACGTCCGAGCGCGGTGCCTGGTCCAGCTCGCCGTGGGCCGTGCCGGCGAAGGTGTCGGGTGGGGGTGGGTCCTTCTGCACGCCTGCGTTGGCCAGGACCACCGCGATGTAGGGCAGGAAAACTGCCGCGGCGAAGAGCAGCCAGCGCAGCACCCCATCGGCGGCCACCGCTCCCACGAAGCAGACCGTACGGATCAGCATTGAGATGATGTAGCGAGCCTGCCGACCGCCGATGCTGGCACTTTTCGGCTCGCGTGCCGTTGTGATGCTGACGCTTCCGCCTGGTCGGTCCACCTGTTCAATGTACGTCCGGTGTTGCCCGTCGGCGAGCGCTGGCGGGCATGATGTGGTCGATCACACCCGGCAACCAGGAGGCTCGCCATGGCCAACCGCACGTACCGTGTCACCGAGATCGTGGGCACCTCGCCGGAGGGTGTCGATGCCGCCGTCCGCAACGGGGTGCTGCGGGCCGGGCGGACCCTGCGGCACCTGGACTGGTTCGAGGTCACGCAGGTGCGCGGCCACGTCGTCGACGGCGAGGTGGAGCACTTCCAGGTCACGATGAAGGTCGGCTTCCGGCTCGAGGACGACGAGTGAGATAGCGTCCGGGGCGCTGGTCCACGCCGGGCCGGAAAGGCCGTCGGAGGTGGCAGTGAGCAGGTCGGTGCTGGTGACCGGAGGCAACCGGGGAATCGGCCGTGCGATCGCCGTCGCGCTGGCTGCCCGTGGGGACCAGGTTGCCGTCACCCATCGCAGCGGCGACCCGCCCAAGGGGGTGCTCGCGGTGAGGTGCGACGTCACCGACACCGACCAGGTGGACCGTGCCTTCACCGAGGTCGAGCAGGCGCAGGGTCCGGTCGAGGTGCTCGTCGCGAACGCCGGCATCACCCGCGACGGCTTGCTGATGCGGATGGGTGACGAGGGCTGGGACAGCGTTCTCAACACCAACCTGAGCGGCAGCTTCCGGGTCGTGCGCCGGGCGGCGCGCGGGATGCTGCGCAGGCGTTGGGGACGGGTGGTCCTGGTGTCGTCGGTCGTCGGCATGCTCGGCTCACCGGGGCAGGTGAACTACGCGGCCAGCAAGGCCGGTCTGGTCGGTCTGGCGCGCTCGGTGGCCCGCGAGCTCGGGAGCCGCGGCATCACCGTCAACGTGGTGGCGCCGGGTTTCGTCGAGACCGACATGACCGCCGACCTGCCGGCGGCGACGCGGCAGCAGTATCGCGAACAGATCCCGCTGCAGCGGTTCGCCGACCCCGCCGAGGTCGCCGCGGTGGTGGCCTTCCTGACCTCCGAAGACGCGGGCTACGTCACCGGCGCGCTCGTGCCGGTTGACGGCGGACTCGGCATGGGCCACTAGCGCGTCCGACAACGACAGGCAGGAGCACGAACAGTGGGCATTCTCGACGGCAAGTCCATCCTGGTGGCGGGCGTCACCATGGATTCGTCGATCGGCTTCGCCGTGGCGAGGACCGCTCAGGAGCAGGGCGCGAAGGTGCTGGTGTCGAACTTCGGACGCGCCTTGGGCATCACCCGCCGGATCGTGGCCCGGCTGCCGGAGCCGACGCCGGTGCTCGAGCTGGATGTCACCGACGATGCGCACCTGGCCGCCCTCGCGGACCTCATCGGCGAGCACGTCGACGCGCTCGACGGGCTGGTCCACTCCATCGCGTACGGGAACCCGGAGACCGTGCTGGGCGACAAGTTCCTCACCGCCCCGTGGCCTGACGTGGCGCAGGCGGTGCAGGTCTCGGTGTACTCGATGCAGTCCCTGACGGCTGCGGTGCTGCCGGTCCTCGCCCCGCACGCGTCGATTGTCGGGTTGACCTTCGACGCCAGCGTGGCCTGGCCGGCGTACGACTGGATGGGGGTGGCCAAGGCCGGGCTGGAGTCCTGCTCGCGTTACCTCGCCCGCGACCTGGGTCCGCGGGGGCACCGGGTCAACCTGGTGGCAGCCGGCCCGCTGCAGACCCTTGCCGCCAAGGCCATCCCGGGGTTCGAGGAACTGGAGACGGCGTGGAGTGAACGGGCGCCGCTGGGCTGGGACCAGACCGATCAAGTGCCGGCGGCCCGTGCGGTCGTCGCCCTGCTCAGCGACTTCTTTCCGGCCACGACCGGCGAGATCGTGCACGTGGACGGCGGCTTCCACGCGATGGGCGTCTAACCCCGCCCCCGCCCGCCTGGGTAGCGCCCGCCTGTGCCGGGCGGCGGTCAGCGCTTGAAGGCGTCCTTGACCTTCTCGCCGGCCTGCTTGATGTCCGCCTTGGACTGGTCCTTCTTGCCTTGGTTCTTCAGGCCCTCGTCGCCGGTCGCGTTGCCGACGGCCTCCTTGGCCTTGCCGCCCATGCCCTCGCTCGTGTTGTCCGTCTTGTCGCTCACCGTGTTCTCCCTTCGGCAGATGTTCGTGACTGAGAGTTGACCACGGATCGGTCCTTTACGCACGGAGGGGTCCGTACGGGTCGGGCCGAACCGTGACAAAGTGACCCGGTGTCAGCCGATGCGCCCGCACGCCGGGTCCTGGTGGTGGTCCGGCACGCGAAGGCCGAGCCCACCGGGCGACGCGACCGCGACCGCCCGCTCACCGACCGCGGGCGCGGGGACGCGTCTGCCGCTGGTGCGGCCGTCGCCGCCGCGCTGGGGGAGCCGGCCACCGCCGGGCGGGTCGTCGCCCTGGTCTCGTCGGCGACGCGGGCGTACGACACCTGGCGGCAGCTGGCCGACCGGCTGCCGGTGGCGGTGGACGAGCAGGTGAGCGACGCGCTCTACGACGCTGCCGTCGACGATGTGCTGGGTCTGGTGGGTGGGCTGGATGACGGGGTGTCGGCCGCGGTCGTCGTGGGCCACAACCCGACCATGCACGCCACGGTCCACACGCTGGCCGGCGGGGGCGACCCTGCGGCGCTGGCGCGGTTGGACGACGCGGCTTCCCGACCGGGTCGGTCGCCGTGCTCGTATGGGACGGCGGCTGGCCCGGTTTCGCTCCGCGCGGCTGCCACCTGCAGGCGTTCGAGGTCGGGCGGGGGTGACTCGCCGACGCTCAGGGTGCGGCGGCTGCGTCGGCCGCCTCGATCTCCTCGCGGCTGATGCCCAGCAGGTACGCGACCGTGTCGAGGTAGGGCAGTGTCACAGCAGTGTCCGCGGCGGCCCGGACCACTGGCTTGGCGTTGAACGCGACCCCCAACCCCGCGGCGGCGAGCATGTCGAGGTCGTTCGCGCCGTCGCCGATGGCCACCGTGTTGGCGATCGGGATGCCGGCGTCGTCGGCGAACCGGCGCAGAGCCGTCGCCTTGCCGGCCCGGTCCACGACGCGGCCGACCAGCCGTCCGGTGAGGTGGCCGTCCACCACCTCGAGGGTGTTGGCGGCTGCGTAGTGGATGCCCAGGTCGGCCGCCAGCCGGTCGATCACGTGCGTGAAACCCCCACTGACCAGGGCGAAGCGATAGCCGAGCCGCCGCAGCGTACGCACCAGCGTGCGAGCCCCGGGCGTCAGCTCCAGCTCCGCGTACACCGAGTCCAGCGCCGTCTCCGGCAAGCCTCGCAGCAGGGCTACCCGCTGCCGCAGCGACGCCTCGAAGTCGAGCTCGCCCCGCATCGCCCGCTCGGTGACCGCGGCCACCTCGTCGCGGCAACCGGCATGAGCGGCGACGAGGTCGATGACCTCGCCCTGCACCAGGGTGGAGTCGACGTCCATCACCACCAGGCGCTGCGCATAACGGTGGATGCCCGCCGCCTGCACCGCCACATCGACGTGCTGGCGGGCCGCCTCCTCGGCCAGCAGCAGCCGCAGCCCGGCGGTGTCCGCGCCGGAGACGTCGAGGTCGACGGCGGTGACCGGATAGCGGGCGATGCGCCGGATGCGGTCGATGTTGGCACCGGTGTCGGCGACCCGTCCCGCTATCGCCGCGACAGCGGCCGGTCGCAGCGGCGCCCCCAGCACGGTGACCCGCACGCGTCCCGCCGCACGTGGCGCGGCATCGCCGACCCCCTGCTCGAGGCTCAGATCGAGGCCGAGGTCGGCCGCGACCCGGCCCAAGCGGGCCCGCAGCGCGCTCGGGTCACGCGGTGCGGTGAGAAGCACGCTGAGGACCAGCCGGCCCCGTACGACGACCTGCTCGATGTCGAGGACGTCGACGGTGAAGCCCGCGCACGCGGTGAAGAGTCCCGCGGTGACCCCCGGACGGTCCGGTCCGCTGAGGGTGACCAGCACCGTCGCCTGGCCAGCCAGCGTCATGGGGTGCTGCACGGCATGCTGCCCGGGGCGGAGCAGGCCGCCACCAGTGCGTGCCGGGCGCTTCGCGACAGCCGCAGCAGCGCATCTCGCCGCTCGGCTGCCTCGAAGGCCGACACGGCGGCCCCGTCGTCGTCCAGGCCGAGCTCGGCGATCGCCTGGCAACGCAGCCCCAGGGCCGCCACCCGCTGTGCCCTCGGCGACTGTCCGGGCGCTAGCGGCGCCGGGCGTACCTCCCGCAGCGCCTGCAACCCCTCGGCGGCCTCGGGTCGCCAGCGAGCCACGTCGAGGTCGGCCAGGCGGGCCGAGCTCTCCAGCAGCATCTCCTTCAGCTGCCGGTCGGCTTCGGCCAGGTCGGGGATCGTACGCACCTCGGTGGCGACGTCGGCGCGCCACGTGACCCCGCGACCCACTACGTCGGGCACGAGGCCCAGCCCGGCGCCCTCGAGCACGACGCACTCGCCGGCCCCCAGGGCGAGGGCGTTGAACCGCGGCGGACCGGCCAGACCGACCAGGTCGCCGGGGATCGGCAGCGACAGCGTCGCCAGCCGGGTTCCGCGCTTGCGCAGGTGGCCCAACGCCAGCACCAGAGGTACGGGTTCGTCGTCGATGTTGAGGACGTCGTGGGCGGCATCGGCCCCCACAATCGCGTCGCGGGCGTCATCGAGGCTGCACCGCCCCCCCAACCAGGCGTTGAACCAGCACGCGAGGGTCGCGGAGCGCGGCAGTCCGGTCACGGCGGACAGCGTAGGTGCCGTAGGTTTGCCTCGCCGTGCCGCCGGCCAGCTGGCCGGCGCCCGACCCGAGGGAGTCCATGAGCGCCGTCGTCGAGCTGGCCGACGTCACCGTCACCCGTGGCGCCAGCCGACTGCTCGACGAGGTGTCCTGGACCGTGCGTGCCGACCAACGCTGGGTCGTCATCGGGCCAAACGGCGCCGGCAAGACCACGCTGTTGCAGGTGGTCAGCGCACAGATCCATCCCACCTCGGGCGTCGCGGGGGTGCTCGGTGAGGTGCTCGGCACGGTCGACGTGTTCGAGCTCCGACCGCGGATCGGCTTCATGAGCGCTGCCCTCGCCGACCGGATCCCTGCCGCGGAGCGGGTGCGTGACGTGGTCGTCTCCGCCGCGTACGCGGTCGTGGGGCGCTGGCGTGAGGAGTACGACGAGTCCGACCACGAGCGGGCCGGCCAGCTGCTGACCCGGCTGGGCGTGGGTCAGCTGGCCGGGCGCACGTTCGGCACGCTCAGCGAGGGCGAGCGCAAGCGGGTCCAGGTGGCCCGCGCCCTGATGACCGACCCCGAGCTGCTGCTGCTCGACGAGCCGGGCGCCGGGCTCGACCTCGCGGCCCGCGAGGATCTCGTCGGCACCCTTGCCGCTCTCGCAGCAGACGACCAGGCCCCGGCGTCGGTGCTCGTGTCGCACCACGTGGAGGAGATCCCGCCGGGATACACCCACGCGCTGCTGCTGCGCGGCGGGGCCGTTGTCGCCGCCGGACCGATCGAGCAGGCGATGACCGCCACGACGCTGTCGGAGACGTTCGGGCTCCCGCTGGCGCTGGAACGCCACGATGGCCGCTGGTCAGCCCGCCGGCAGGCAGCCGCCGACTAGACTGGGGGAGTGGGCGACTGGCTGGCGGAGAACGCGTGGGCCGTGTGGGCGGCCCTGATGGTCGCGCTCGGCCTCGCCGAGATGCTGAGCCTCGACTTCGTCCTGCTGATGCTTGCCGCCGGCGCGGGAGCGGGGGCCCTCACCGCGATCGTGTCACCCACCATCTGGATCGACCTGCTGGTGGCCGTCATCGTGTCGGTCGCCATGCTCGGTGTCGTACGCCCTGCGCTGGTCAAGAAGATGCATGCCGGGCCCGAGCTGACCACCGGCCACGACGCTCTCGTCGGCCACAAGGCGATCGTGCTCGAGCCGGTCGACGAGCATCACGGGCAGGTCAAGCTTGCCGGTGAGGTGTGGACCGCCCGGGTGTTCGACCCGTCCATGCACATCGACGCGGGCGCCGAGGTCGAGGTCTTCGAGATCGACGGTGCCACGGCTGTGGTGTATCCCATGGACTAGCCACCGCCCAGACCCTCGCCCGCCACTGTTGAGAGTTGAGAAGGGACAAGCCATGGGAACAGCCCTCCTGGTCCTGTTCGTGCTGATCGTTGTCTTCGTCGTCGTCGGCCTCGCCAAGACCATCAAGATCGTGCCGCAGGCTCGTGCCGGCATCGTCGAACGCTTCGGCAAGTACCGCACCACGCTGACCGCCGGACTCAACATCGTGGTGCCGTTCGTCGACAAGGTGCGCTACACGATCGACCTGCGCGAGCAGGTGGTCTCCTTCCCGCCGCAGCCGGTCATCACCGAGGACAACCTGGTGGTGTCCATCGACACGGTCATCTACTTCCAGGTCACCAACGCGGTTGCCGCGACGTACGAGATCGCCAACTACATCCAGGGCACCGAGCAGCTCACCACGACCACGCTGCGCAACATCATCGGCGGCATGACCTTGGAGCGGACCCTCACCAGCCGCGAGGACATCAACCGGGCGCTGCGTGGCGTGCTCGACGAGGCCACCGGCAAGTGGGGACTGCGGGTCAACCGGGTCGAGCTCAAGGGCATCGACCCGCCGCCGTCGATCAAGGACTCGATGGAGAAGCAGATGCGCGCCGACCGGGACAAGCGTGCCGTGATCCTCACCGCCGAGGGGCACCGACAGTCGGCCATCCTCACCGCCGAGGGGGACAAGCAGGCTGCGATCCTGAGCGCCGAGGGTGCCCGCGAGTCCACCATCCTGCGTGCGCAGGCCGACCGGGAGTCCGCCATCTTGCACGCACAGGGGGAGGGCCAGGCGATCCAGACCGTCTTCCAGGCCATCCACGACGGCTCGCCGGACCAGTCGCTGCTGGCCTACCAGTACCTCCAGATGCTCCCGAAGATCGCGGAGGGCGATGCCAACAAGGTATGGATCGTGCCCAGCGAGATCGGCGACGCGCTCAAGGGTCTCGGCTCGACCATGTCGCAGCTGACCGGCATCCCGACCGAGTCCGACGGTCCGAAGACCCGCGTCGACATGGGCTCCGACCTGCCCGGCCTGTCCGACGGCGAGACCGAGAGCTCGCTGCGCGACGCGCACGAGCAGGTCGCGGCCGCTATCGCGTCGGCGGAGCAGGCCGCCAGCCCGGTGCGCCAGGAGGAGGGAGCGCCGGCGAGCGAAGCCGGGGCGACACGGGCCGGTGACGTCCCGGCTGCCGCCCCTGACGCAGACCCGGCCAGGCCGGACAACTCGACCGAGGGTGACGCACCGGCCAGGTGAGCCCGCTGGAGATCGTCTCGGTGCTGCTTGCCGGAGCGGCCGCGGGGACGATCAACACCGTGGTGGGGTCCGGCTCGCTCGTCACGTTCCCGACGCTGCTGGCACTGGGGTTCAGCCCGGTGGTCGCCAACGTCACCAACACGGTCGGCCTGGTGCCCGGCTCGGTGTCGGGGGCCATCGGATATCGGCGCGAGCTCGTTGGCCAGCGCGACCGGCTGGTGCGTCTCGGTGTCGCCGCCCTGCTCGGCGGTCTGGCCGGCGCGGTGTTGCTGCTGACGCTGGACGAGGCGGTCTTCGAGACCGTCGTGCCGGTGCTGATCGCGCTCGGTTGCCTCCTGGTGGTGGTGCAGCCGAGGCTTTCGGCGTGGATGCGCCGCCGCCGTGAGGGCCAACCGGTCCGCCACCATGGCACCTGGTGGGTGTGGGTCGGTGTCTTGCTGACCTCGGTCTACGGCGGCTACTTCGGCGCTGCCCAGGGCGTGCTGTTCATGGCGGTCCTCGGACTGGGCCTGGACGACGCGCTGCAGCGCATCAACGCGAGCAAGAACGTCCTGGCCGCGCTCGTCAACGGCGTGGCGGCGCTGCTGTTCGCGACCGTGGCCGACGTCGACTGGTTCGTCGCCGGTGTGCTCGCCGTCGGGGCTGTGATCGGTGGCCAGGTCGGCGCCACGGTCGGCCGGCGCCTGCCGGACTGGGCGCTGCGTACGTTCGTCGTGGTCGTCGGCGTGGCCGCGGTGGCGCAGTTCACGCTCGGCGACGGGTGACCCCGCGGCGCCGGACCAGATGGAATCGGAGGTCAGGACGGTTCGCTGCCCCAACCGAGCACGGGTGGGGACCGGGAAAGGTAGCGGTGGCCGGTGGGCGTGGTCCAGACCACCCGGTCGGCGGTGCCGGTGACGTGCCAGCCGGGGAGGTCGCGCAGGTGGTGGCAGCGCACGGACAGGCCCTGGTCGTTGCCCGCGTTGGTGCGGCCTCCGGTGGCGTGGGATGTGACGTGGTCGCCGTCCTTGATCGGCGAGTTGCAGACCGGCATGCGGCAGGTGCCGTCACGGGTGAACACGAAGGTGCGCAGGTCGCCGTCGAAGAAGCGGGCGGCTGTTTCGATGTCGCACCGACCAGTCGACCGGGTGGTGCAGCCAGGTCTCGACGTCGGCACCCGCCGGATCGGCTCCCGGCCGGGTCCAGCGGTCGATCGTCGTCGCGACGCCGGCATCGTCGACGATGACTCGGCGCCAGGTGGCGGTCGGCGCGGTGGCGACGGTGCGTGCCGCTGACGCGGTGATCGGCCCCATGCCCCTCAGGTGTGCGGCGTCGTCGTCGGCGCCCGTCAATGTCGAGACCTTCACGACGACGTGAACCTGGGCCGAGGGCGGGGGCGGACCGGTCGCGGCCGCCACCCCGGTGACCCGCTCGACCAGCGTGTCGGCCATCAGCTGGCAGAGGCTGCGCGGATCACCATCTGCGCGCACGGCGCGAGCGTGGTGGTCGAGGGCGTGCCAGCAGGCGGCGGCCTGGGCGGCGGGGAGCCGGGCCACCAAGTCGGCACCCCCGGCGGCCTCGTCGACGCCACGGATGAGATCGACGCGACGGTCCTCGACGACCTTCTCGGCCCGCTTTGCCGCTGCGTCAGCATCGAGAAGGAGCACCAACCGGCGGGCGGCCGCGGCCAGCCGGCCGCAGGTCGCTTGCTGCGGACGGACCTCTGGCAGCACGGTCAGCTGGGGGACCCCGTGCACCACCTCGACGATCGTCGCCAGCTCGCTCGCGACGGCTGTGGTGCCGCCCGCCGCACCGTCCTCCGGCCAGATCGTCGGGTCCTCCGTCGGGGCCGTCGTGGTCACCGATGGCTATCCGACGAGCAGCGCTCTTGGCGACGACCGCCGCCAGCCGACGGTCGATCTCGCGGCGCACCTGCACCGAGACCACACCGGTCTCACGGACGACCGCGGAGGCGGCGGCGAAGGAGATCTCGCCCCGGTGCAGCAGCTCGAACATCTCCGGCAGGCTGTCGACCAGTCTCTGCGCCACGTGCAGCTGGTGCTCGGCCGCCATGGGCGACACCCCGCGGGCAAGGGCCACCTCGGCGGCAACCCCGCGGGTGCCGCAGACGGGGGTGTGCTGGTCGGCCATCGCCTTGACCTGCTCGGCCTGCTCGGCCTGCAGCCTCGCGATCAGCCGCTCCCTGGCCACGATGGCCTTGACGGGGTCCACCTGCTGGTGCCGGGTCAGCGTCGGCACTGGGGGCAGCCCGTCCACCAGCATCTCGAACATGTGTTCGATCCTAGCGTGCAGCGCCGACAGTCTCCATCGTCATGCGCCTGGCTGTGGACGGCCGTGCCGCTCGGCTCAGCGACCTAGTCCGTTGATCACTTCGGCCTGCGGGAGGTCGGCAAGCGCGGCGCCGGGTAGCACGATCTTGGACCGCCGCAGCCCACTGCCGACCACCACGAGCGGGGTTGCCACCACTGCCGCGTCGACCAGGAGCAGCCATCCGCCCGGCAGCCCGATCGGAGTGATCCCCCCGTGCTCCATTCCGCTGGTGTGCACTGCGAACTCCATGCGGGCGAACGACGCCTTGCGCGCGTCCAGCCGCCGGCGGACGACGCCGTTGACGTCGGCCCGGGTCGTCGCGAGCACCACGCACGCGGCGTGCTGTTCGATGTCGCCTCGACGTCCGGTGACGACCACGCAGTTGGCCGCGCTGCCCAGCGGCAGGTCGTAGGCAGCGCAGAGCGCGGCGGTGTCGGCGAGTGCCGGATCGATCTCGGCAACCTCCGCACCGGGCACACTCGGTGCGCCGGCAGCGCCGACCAGGGCCGCGGCGACCGGCGGTGCCAGCAGGTGCGGCCGGAGCCGTGGGTCACCGGTGGCAAGTCGTCCGAGCACGGCAACCATCATCGGTGGCAGTCCACGACCGGCCGACGGCGGCTACCGTGGCGGTGATGAGTGAGACGGTCGTGCAGGTGGCTGCGTTTGCCGAGCTCGACGCTCGCACGCTGCACGATCTCGTGCGCCTGCGCATCGATGTCTTCGTGGTCGAGCAGCAGTGCCCGTATGCCGAGCTGGACGGTCGGGACGTCGAGCCCGGTACGCGCCACCTGTGGGTCACCGATGGCGAGCAGGTCACCGCGTACCTTCGGCTCCTGGTCGAGCCCGACGGCTCCCACCGCATCGGCCGCGTGTGCGTGGCACCGGCCTACCGGGGGGCGGGTCTGGCGCGACGACTCGTGGTCGAGGCGCTGGCCCGGACCGCGGCCGACGACCCGGCCGTCGACGTGGTCCTGGACGCGCAGTCGCACCTGGCCGGCTGGTACGAGCGGCTGACGTTCTGCGCGGATGGCCCCCCGTTCGTGGAGGATGGGATCCCGCACCTGCCGATGCGGCTGCGCCGTCGCCGCTGATCAGTTGTCGAGCGACGCTAGCCAGCGCCGGGTCGTTCCGTACGCCTGCGTGCGCGCGGTCTCGGCGGACAGGAACACGTCGTGCAGTGCGCCGTCGACACGGGCGATCGTCACGTACGAGCCGAGCCGGTGTGACCAGCGGGCGATCTGCTCGACGTCCAGCACGATGTCGGCAGCGGCGACGTCCTCGGTCCAGACCGGGGTGAAGGCCGTGCGCTTGGAGGCCAGCACCAGCACCGGCGCGTCGACGTCGATGCCGCTGTGCAGGCGGCGGTGTGCTCGTCGGATCGCCCGCATCCACCCGGCACGGACCGGGAAGCTCTCCAGCGGCTTCCACGACGTGTCGAAGGTCCACTCGCCACCGTGGTCGCGGTGCAGGCTCTCGGCGTAGACGCCGGAGACGGTGCGGGGGATGACCTGATGGGGCCGGCGGGCCCCCACCTGGTCGATCGCCTGGGTGCCCACGGTGCGCAGCAGCAGCGAGCCCTGCATGTCCAGCCAGGGGCTGTTCAGCACCACCGCGCGAGGGCCGTCGTGCCCGGCCGCCCGCCTGCGGTCGAGCCAGAGCGGCACGATCAGGCCACCCGTCGAGTGCGCCACCATGACCACCCGGGTGTGGCCGTCCCGCTCGGTGATGCGACGCCAGGCCTCGTCCAGCTCCGCGTCGTACTCGGTGACGTCCTGGCAGAAGTTGGCGGTCTGGTGCGGTAGCAGGG
>JBBSMN010000086.1:0-12116 GCA_038233135.1 Propionibacteriales bacterium | reverse complement strand
CGCCGCGGTAGGCGATGGTCCCGAAGACCGTCTCCACCAGACCGCCGCCGGCCTCGATGAAGACGCACTCGTCGCCGACCGCGTTGCGGTACAGCGGGGAGGTCTCGGCGGCCACGACGTAGCAGATGCGCACGTCACCGTTGCCGAGCACCAACCGGCGGCCGGTCACCGGGTCGAGCGCCTTCGGCTCGTTGTCGTCGAACTGGTCGTGCAGGCGCAGGTGCCGCGGCTTGAGCGGATGGTTGGCGGTGGTGGCGAGGTCGGGCAGGCTCCAGTCCTGGCTGGCCACGATCGCCGAGGGCACGCCGCGGTGATAGAGCAGCGACGAGTCCGAGGAGAAGCCCTCCTCGCCCATCAGCTCCTCGCGGCGGAGCCTCCCCTCGGCGTCGCGGAACTGCGTGTGCCGCTTGGGCGGCACCTCGCCGACCTGCTGGTAGTGGGTCATCGGTGCCTCCTCGGGCGACGGCTCGACGCCAGCACCGTCGGCTAGCCTCGCCGACGTGTCAATCCCGGCGGCCATCCCGGCGAGCCTCGCCGGGCTCGTGGACGACGCGGCCATCTTCCCACCCGGCAACGCCGCGCTCCCATCGGCTGTTGAGGCGCACGGAGGCCACCGTGCGGCGTGGTACGCGGACCTGGTCGGCCCGTTGCTCGTCAGCGACACCCGGCTGCCCGAGCTGGCCGGCTTGGTCGATCTGGTCGAGCCGGTTGGATCGCTGCGCGTCAGCGTCGTCGTCGCAGGTGGCGCCGGGGCCATCGAGCCGGCGCTCGAGTGGGTCCGTCGCGAGCGGCGGCTGGCCCTCCACGCGGTCGAGGTCGCCGCCCGCGACGACGCTGGGTCGCCCGGCGGCCTGGCGCACAACGTCTCCCGCATGGTCACGGCGCTGGCTGCACTCCCCGACCAGGTGCAGGCCTTCGTCGAGCTGCCGCGCCTGCACGGTCCCGCGCCGACACCGGACTGGCTGGCAGCCGCCGACGTGCTCGCCGCCGCCGGCATCCCGGCCAAGCTGCGTACCGGTGGGGAGAACCCGCAGGCGCACCCCACGGAGGCCGAGCTGGCCGCGTGCATCAACGCCCTGCTCGACCGCGAGCTGGCGTTCAAGGCCACTGCGGGTCTGCACCACGCGGTGCGGCACACGTCGCCGGAGGGGTGGGAGCAGCACGGCTTCCTCAACCTGCTCGTCGCCACCGCCGTCCTGTTCGACGGCGGCGGTCACGACGCGGCGGTCGAAGCGCTCGCCGACAGGGACGCCGGTCGGCTGGTCGAGCATGTTGCCGGCTGGGGCGGCCAGGCATCGCCGTCGCCGCGTCGGTGGTTCACTTCGTTCGGATGCTGCAGCGTCCGCGACCCGGTCGACGACCTGGTGTCGCTCGGCCTGCTCTCCCCGCCCGGATCGGAAGCCGCATGAACGGCAACACCGGGGTCGAGCGCACCTGGGTCGAGGGAGCTGGGGGCAGCGGCTACGACGTGGACAACCTGCCGTACGCGGTGTTCTCCCGGGGCGGCGACGACCCCCGGGTGGGGGTGCGGATCGGGGATCTCGTCGTTGACCTGGCGCCGCTGGCCGCCGCCGAGCTGATCGAGCGCGGCGACGTGCTGCGGGCGCCGACGCTCGCCCCGCTGATGGGGCTCGGCGCCGGTTGGTGGCGGTCGCTGCGTGGCTGGCTGGTGCAGCTGCTCACCGACCCTGACGGCCAGCCGGCTGTGGAGCCGCACCTCGTCCCGGTCGACCAGGTGACGACGGTGCTGCCGTTCGAGGTGGCGGACTATGTCGACTTCTACTGCTCGCTGCACCACGCGACCAACGTCGGGCGCATGTTCCGACCCGACGCCGAGCCGCTGCTGCCCAACTGGCGGCACCTGCCGGTGGGCTACCACGGACGCGCGGGGACCGTCGTGGCATCCGGCACGCCGGTGGTGCGCCCTCGCGGCCAGCGCAAGACCCCCGACGAGGACGTACCGTCGTACGGGCCGTCGCGACGCCTCGACGTCGAGGCCGAGCTGGGGTTCGTGGTCGGCGCACCGAGCGCGCTCGGCGACCCGGTGCCGACGGCCGGGTTCGCCGACCACGTCTTCGGTGTCACGCTGCTCAACGACTGGTCTGCGCGCGACGTGCAGGCGTGGGAGTACCAGCCGCTCGGGCCGATGCTCGGCAAGTCGTTCGCCACCTCGATCTCGCCGTGGGTCACGCCGCTGGCGGCGCTGGAGACCGCCCGGGTGCCGCTGCCGGGTCAGGACCCGCCGGTGCTGGCGCACCTGCAGGTCGCCGAGCCGGCCGGCTATGACATCGACATCACGGTGACCTGGAACGGCACGGTGGTGGCGCGCCCGCCGTACTCTTCGATGTACTGGTCGCCGGCCCAGATGCTGGCCCACCTCACCAGCAACGGCGCATCGCTGCGGACGGGTGACCTGTTCGCCTCCGGGACGGTGTCCGGGCCGGAGCGTGACCAGCGTGGCTCGTTCCTAGAGCTCACCTGGGGTGGCGCGGAGCCGATCACGCTCGGCGACGGGGCGGTGCGCACGTTCCTCTCCGACGGTGACGAGGTGGTGCTCACGGCGACCGCACCGGGTCGGCTGGGCGGGCGGATCGCGCTGGGCGAGGTGCGCGGCCGGGTCGAACCGACCCGCGGGTAAGCGCCCGCCGCCCCACCCCGCGCGCCCGCCGCTCACGACAGTGGGCGCAAGTCCGTCACCCGGCGGTCGGCGCGTGACGGATTTGCGCCCACTCCTACCCGAACGGGGTCCCGGTGGGGCATCCCGAAGCCACTGGCTCAGAGGTTGCCGCGGCTCGCCTGCTCGCGCTCGATGGCCTCGAACAGCGCCTTGAAGTTGCCCTTGCCGAAGCCCAGCGACCCGTGCCGCTCGATCAGCTCGAAGAACACCGTCGGCCGGTCCCCGATCGGGCGGGTGAAGATCTGCAGCAGGTAGCCGTCCTCGTCGCGGTCGACGAGGATCCCGCGCGCCTGCAGCTCCTCGACCGGCACCCGCACCTGCCCGATGCGGGCGCGCAGCTCGGGGTCTGAGTAGTACGAGTCGGGGGTGGCGAGGAACTCCACGCCCTCGGCGCGCATGGCGTCGACGGTGCGGCAGATGTCGTTGGTGGCGAGCGCGAGGTGCTGGGCGCCGGGCGCGCCGTAGAACTCGAGGAACTCGTCGATCTGGCTCTTGCGCTCGCCGGGCGCGGGCTCGTTCAGCGGGAACTTCACCCGGTGGTTGCCGTTGGCGACCACCTTGCTCATCAGCGCGGAGTAGTCGGTGGCGATGTCGTCGCCGATGAACTCGGCCATGTTCACGAACCCCATGACCCGGTTGTAGAAGCCGACCCACTGGTCCATCTGGCCCAGCTCGACGTTGCCCACCACGTGGTCGAGGGCCTGGAACAGCCGCTTCGGCGCACCGTCGCGCTTGACGAAGGTGGAGGTGCGGGCGACGAAGCCAGGCAGGTGCGGCCCGGCGTAGCCCGAGCGGTCGACCAGCGAGTGCCGGGTGTCGCCGTACGCGGCGATCGCCGCCCGGCGTACCGTCCCGTGCTCGTCGGTGTCGTCGTGCGGCTCCTCGACCACCCGTGCGCCCTGGGTGCGCGCGTGCGCGATGCAGCGGTCGACGTCGGCCACCTCCAGCGAGATGTCGCTGACGCCGTCGCCGTGCGCGCGGTGGTGGTCGAGCAGCGGGCTCTCGGGGAGCACCCCGCCGGTGACCACGAACCGGCACGACCCGGCCTTGAGCACGTACGCCTTGTGGTCGCGGGTGCCGGTCTCGGGCCCGGCGTAGGCGACCAGCTCCATGCCGAACGCAGACTGGTAGTAGTGCGCGGTCTGGGTGGCGTTGCCGACCACGAACACGACGGCGTCCCAGCCCGTCACCGGGAAAGGGTCTCGTGAGGCGTCGTAGTCGACGAGGCCGACCAGCTGCTTGAGCTGGTCGAGGTCCAGATCGGCCTGGCGCTCCTGCGGGGTCAGCGTCTCGGTCATGGCCGCCAGCATGGTCTGATCGGGCACAGTGCGCAACGATGTCCTTGCGAACCAGACAACATGTCTAGTTCACCGACGCTTCTGCTGTCGATCGTTGACAGATTTGACCAGGAGATATGCAATGTCCGACACACCGCTCGTCGACGCACTGGACACCGAGGTGCTGAAACTGTTCGCCGCCGAACCGCGCATCGGGGTGCTGGAGGCCTCCCGGCGGCTCGGGGTGGCACGCGGCACCGTGCAGGCCCGGCTCGACCGTCTGGTCTCGGCCGGGGTGATCCGCGACTGGGCGCCGCAGCTCGACCCGGCCGCGCTGGGCTGGCCGGTGACGGCGTTCCTCAGCCTGCAGATCCGCCAGCACGGCGGGCACGATCCGGTGGGTCGACATCTGGCCGGCATCCCCGAGGTGCTCGAGGTGCACACGATCACCGGGTCGGGCGACCTGTGGTGCCGGGTGGTGGCCCGTTCGAACACCGACCTCCAGCGGGTGATCGACGTCGTCGTGGCGTACCCCGACGTGGAGCGGGTCGAGACGGTCATCGCGCTGGCAACCCAGGTGCACGCCCGGGTCGTACCGCTGCTCGGCCACGGTCCGGATTAGGGCCGCTATCAGTCGTATCAGCGAGACGACTCGTGCCTCCTGATGGTCGTGACGACGGTGCTCTCCCCGGCAGCTGCGACCCAGCGGCCGCAGACCGACGCCGGCCGCACGCACTACGGTGAGTGCGGCCAGCACCACGCGAGGAGTGTCGAGCTGAGGGACCGCGCGAGCAGCACGGAGGGCCGGCCGCCCGCCACACCGGCGACGGGCCGGTCGCCTGCGCCCGACCAGGCGCCGCTCTGGCAGCAGGCCGAGGAGATGTTCATCGCCTGGCGTGCAGGTGACGAGGGCGCGATGCACGAGCTGGTGGGCACTCTGACCCCGGTGCTGTGGCACGTGGTGCGCGCCTATGGCCTCGACCGCAACAGCGCGGACGACGTGGTGCAGACCACCTGGCTGACCCTCGTACGCAGCGGCGCCTCGATCCGCGACGAGCGTGCGGTGCTGCGCTGGCTGACCGTGGCCGCGCGCCGCGAGGCGTGGCGGGTGGCACAGGCGGCACGACGTACCCGCGCCAGCGACGACGAGGTGCTCGAGGCCGTGTTGCCCGCCGCCGACAGCGCCGAGGTCGAGGCCGTCCTCGACGACGAGCAGCGCCGACTATGGCGGTTCGTGCACGAGTTGTCCGACCGCTGCCAACGACTGCTGCGAGTGGTGGCGTTCAGCGAGCGGCCCGACTACGCCGGCATCGCCGACGCCCTGCAGATGCCAGTGGGCAGCATCGGACCCACCCGCGCCCGCTGCCTCACCAAACTGCGCACCCTGATCGACACCGCCGGAGGACTGCGATGACCGACCGTACGACCGTGCGTGGCGACGCGTCGCTGCTGGCGCGCCTGCGCGGACTCTGGGAGCGGGTCGACCCCGCGCCCGACGACCTCTCTGAGCGGGTGCTGTTCGCGCTGGCCCTGGAGGACCTCGACACCGAGTTCGAGCTGCTGCGACTGACCGAGCGGACCGATGCGCTCGCCGGGACGCGCGCTGCCCGCAAGAGTGCCTCCACGGCCACTCACATCACCTTCGCCGGTGCGGACGTGTCGGTGATGCTGTCGGTGGGCCCGGCCGGCAGCGCACCGGCAGACGGCCAGCTCGACGGCCGCCGCATCGACGGCTGGATCGCCCCGGCGGCAGCCGCCAAGGTGGTCGCGCACACCGACACCGGCGAGTGCGAGACGGTGGCCGACGAGACCGGCCGGTTCGTGCTCGAGGCCGTCCCGGCCGGGATGCTGCGCCTGATCCTGTTCCCGCTCCGCCCGGACGCCGAGGCCGGCGCCGGCGTGGAGCCGCCCGTACCGTTCGTCACGCCCACCGTGGAGGTCTGAGACCGATGCTTCCCCGCTGCCGGATCCGCCATGGTGACAAGGCCCCGAAGGCCCGCGACGTCGACCCGCCGTTCCCGCCGGCCGCGGCGCTGTCGTCCTATCCGGGTCGGCCGCTGATCCGGGTGCTCGACCCGGCCACCGCGGTCCGGCTGCCCGGCCAGGAGCGGCTGCACGCCACCGCCTACGTCGCCGACCGGTTGCTGGTGCCGGTGGACCTCGACGAGGACGGCCGGCACTCGGTGCTGCACGCGCTCAGCCAGGCGGCGGAGCCGTACGTGACAGTGGACGTGGAGAGCGCGGAACGGAGCGCGCAGCGCAAGCAGGTGACAATGCCGGGTGCCGATGGGCAGGCATGTACGTACGGCGTCGTCGCCGTGACCCTGCGGCCGGCCGACAAGCACGCGGCCGCGCCGGACGCGTGGGCGGTGCTGCAGGCCGCGCGGGCCGCCAGCTCAAACGACCGGCTGCTGGCCCGGGTGCAGCTGGTCCACGTGCTGTTCGCCAGCGTGGGGATGGTCGGTAGCCCGTTCCACAGTTCGCAGCCCTTTCACTCCTCACAGCCGTTCCACTCTTCGCAGAACACGTCCGAGGGAACCGCCATCGCGGGTTATGGCGTCCCAGGGGGCGGCGGTCGCCAGCCGGTCACCTGGGTGGGCGGACCTCCAGATCGCAGCGTGGTCGCGCGGCGCCGACCGCGGGTGGCCGTGCTCGACACCGGCTGCGGGCGGCACCAGTGGTGGGACAACGAACACGATCCCCGCCCGGACTCCGGCTCGATCGTGACCCGCGGCGCCATGCTGGACGGTGCACCCGTGGGGCTCAACAACCCACACCACGACGGCGGCCGCACCGGAGACGTCTCCGGCCCGCTGGACGGCGCCATCGACGCGCTGTCGGGTCACGGCACCTTCATCGCCGGGATCGTGCACCAGATCTGTCCCGACGCAGACATCCTCGCGCTGCGAGTTGTGCACTCCGACGGCGTCATCATCGAGTCCGACATGGTCGACGCGCTCGCCCGCCTGGCCGAGCTGATCCGCCGACACGCACACGGTCAGCCCGACGGTCTCGCGATCGACGTGCTGAACCTGTCCATGGGCTACTACCACGAGACCGCGCTGGACCCGCTGTTCGACCCCACGATGTACGGGTTGCTGGAGACGATCGGCCGCTGCGGAACCGTCGTGGTCGCCTCGGCCGGCAACGATGCGGTGGCGCGGCCGATGTACCCGGCGGCATTCTCGCCCTGGCCGCGGGGATACGTATCAACCCCATCAGGCGACCAGGCTCCAGTCGTGGCGGTCGGCGCCGAGAACCCGGACGGGTCGGTGGCGCTGTTCAGCAACACCGGACCGTGGGTGAACGTGTGGGCACCGGGTGCAGCGCTGGTGAGCACGATGCCGGAGACCTTCGACGGTGGTTTCCAACCGGCCGCGCGCACCGTTGCTCTGGGTCGGGAGCGCTCGTCGTTGGACCCGGACAGCTTCGAGTCCGGCTTCGGGGTGTGGAGCGGCACGTCGTTCGCCGCACCCGTCGTCGCGGCCAGCATTGCGGCCGCCCTGCTCGACCAGTCGAGCAGAGACGGCGACGCCCGTGGGCTGCCCGCCGACGAGTCGGACCCAGCCGCGGCAGTCCGGCGCACCTGGAAGGCCCTGGAAGAAGCGACCGGTTTGCCGCCATCATGAGCACGTGTTGTCCGCGAGCGAGCTCCACCGGCGCGCGCTGGACGAGATGGATCACGGTCGACACGCTCGGGCACGCAGGCTGCTCGCATACGGGCGGCAACGCGATCCGGACCCATCGACGCGAGCACTGCTGCTGCTAACGCAGGCATATCTGGCTAGCGAACAGGGTGCGGTGAACGACGGATTGGCCTTGCTCGACGAGGCCGAGTCACCGAATCTGCCGGCTGAGCTGGCTGCTCGAGGGGCCAGCCAGCGAGGTCTGTTGCTGATGCGATCCGGCGACTCGACCGGGGCCCTGGCCGCGTTCACCATGTCCCTTAATGGCCTGGGCGACGATCCGGCAGCCATCGCGCGTGACGCACTGAACCGCGGCAACGTCCACCTCCAGTTGCGCGACCTTCCCGCCGCCGCTGCCGACTTCCGACGTTGCTCTGAACGTGCATCCCTGGATGGGCTCGACGTCCACCGTGCGCAGGCCGAGCACAACCTCGGCTACGTCGAGCTGCTGGCCGGAGACCTGCCCACAGCCCTGCGGCGGATGGAGTCGGTGCGGCCGGTCCTTGCCGACATGTCCGCATCGTTCACTGCGGTTTGTGACACAGACCGCGCCCAGGCGCTGCTGGCCGCCGGTCTGTCTTCCGAGGCCGAGACCGCCCTTGCCGCCGCCGCCGACGCGTTTGGCAGCCAGCGGCTGCGCCAGAGCCAGGCCGAGGCAGAACTGTTGCGCGCCCAGCTCGCGCTGAGCACCCGCCGGCACCGCGACGCGGTCCGGCTCGCGCGGTTGGCGGCCAGCCGCTTTCGCCGCCGCGGCAGCACCTCGTGGGCGCTGCGTGCCGACGCTGTGCTGATCGCCGCACAGGTGGACAGCGGCCGCGACACCCGCGCGGTCCTACGGGCAGCACCCGACCTCGCCGTGGCACTCGACGCCGAGCGGCTGCGCGACGAGGCCCGCACCGTACGGCTGCACCTCGCCCGGGCGCTGCTGCGGGCGGAGCGGGTCGATTCGGCCCGCGAGCTGCTCCGGTCCATCCGCACGCCGGCGAACGCCCCGATCACCACGCGGCTGCTGGACCGTGCGGTGCGCGCCGACCTCGCCACCGCCCGGCGACGACCCGCCGACGCCGCCGGCCACCTCAGGCGCGGGCTAGCCGAGCTGTTCGGCTGGCAGTCATCGTTCGGCAGCCTCGACCTGCAGACGGGGGTGGCCGCGCACGGCCGGGCGCTGGCCGGCCGAGGGCTGCGCGCCGCGGTGGCCGACGGTCGGCCGGAGGTGGTCTTCGACTGGAGCGAGCGGGCGCGCTCCTTCGCCTCTCAGATGCCGTCGGTGCGCCCGCCCGCCGACCCCGACGCCGCGATGGCGCTGGAGGAGCTGCGGGCCCTGCGCGCCGGCGCGACCGCGGGCGAAGTCAGCGCGGCTGAGCGACGCCACATGGGCGAGCTCGAGCGCCAGATTCGCGACCGGGCACTCTATCCGCCAGGACCCGGCATCGTCACCGAGCCGCTCGCGCTCGCCGACCTGCGCAGCCGGCTCGCTGACGACGACGCCACCCTGGTCAGCCACCTGGTTGTCGACGGGCACCTGCACGCGCTGATCGTCACCGCAGGCGGCGCGAGCGTGCACAGCCTCGGCGCGTACGCACCTGTCGCTGAGCTCACCAATCGGCTCGGCGCCGACCTGGACGCTGCGGCGACCCGGCTGCCCGCCCCCATGCGCCAGGCAGTCGCCGCCTCGGCGTACGGCGGGTGTGTCGAGCTGGCCAAGCGGCTGTTCGACCCGCTGCCGCTGTTCGACGGGCCGGTGCTGCTGGTCCCGTCCGCGGCGCTGGCCGCCGTGCCATGGACGCTGCTGCCGCCACTTGGCGGCGTCCCCGTCTGCGTCTCGCGCACGGCCACCGCCTGGGCGCTGACCCGGCGCCCCGATGCCGCCATTGGCCGGGTCGGCCTGGTCGCCGGCCCCGGAGTCGACCGTGCCGAGGATGAAGTCGATCGCGTCGCCTCGCGGTGGTCGGAGCACAAGGCGCTGCGGCGCGGAGCTGCCACCGCTGGCAACGTGACTGCGCTCGCCTCGCGGGTCGACCTGTTGCACGTCGCGGCGCACGGCACGCACGCCGCCGACAACCCGCTGTTCTCCGGGCTCGAGCTGGTCGACGGGCCATGGTTCGGCCACGACATCGCCGCTGTCGACCCGGTCCCCGCTCACGTGGTGCTGTCGGCCTGCGAGCTGGGCCGCGCCACCGTCCGGGCGGGTGAGGAGACGCTCGGCATGACGGCCGCCTGGCAGCATGCCGGCGCCCGTACCGTTGTCGCCTCCCCGGTCCGCGTCAACGACGAGACCGCCTGCGAGGCGTTCGACGTGCACCACGCCCGGCTTGTGGCGGGCGACATGCCGGCGGTGGCCCTGGCCGCGGCCATCAGCGCCGTGTCCGATGCTGCCACGCCGGCGCCGCTGGTCTGCTTCGGCGCCGGCTGGTGACCGCCCGGGCCGTTCGGCCGCGCGGCTTACATCACGTGTGCCGGATCGATATCATGTCAGCATAATCCGGACTCAGATCTCGCTGACCGATGACCAGCTCCGGCAGGCACGGGCGGAGGCCGCACGCCGAGGGATGTCGATGGCCGAGCTCCTGCGACTCGGGCTCGAACGCATCCTCGACGAGACCGGAGTGCGCGACCGCATCGAGCGAGCCAAGCAGTCGACTGGCGGCTTCCGCTCCGGGCATGGCCACACCAGCGACGACCACGACGCAGTGCTGTCCGAGGCAGCACGCTGGTGAGCGTGCTCGTTGACACCTCACAGAGGACGACGTCAACCACCAGGCGGCTGCCAGGCTGTGGCCACGCGCACTCGACGATGAACGGTTGATGACCCACGCCTACGTCGTGGTGGAGACATCGGCGCTGGTCCAGCGCCGACTCGGCATGCCGGCCGCCGGGTTCACGCTCTGGAGGTGAGCGGAGCGGAGCCGAGCGGGATCCAACACGTACGAACGCTGCCACGTTTACGTGGCGCGCGTCGCGAGGCTGTCGGGCGGGGCGGCCGGTACGGAGGACGGCAACGACCGCGGTAGCACCCGCCGGGCCACCAGCACGGCCAGCACCTGCACCACCAGCATCACCCCGAACACGGAGGCGAACTCCGGTGCCACGTCGACGCCCGCACCACCGCCCGTACGCTCACGCAGCGCCGCGTACAGCACCCCGCCGAGCCCGACGCTCAGCACGCAGCACAGGGCGTCGGCCAGCTGCAGCGCCGCCGAGCTCGCGCCCTGCTGTCCGGCCGGGCTGAGCCGGAACAGCAGCACGCTGAGGGTGGAGAAGGTGACCCCCATCCCGCTGCCCGCGACCACCCAGCCCGCGGCGGCGGCCACCGGAGGCACCGTCGGCGATATCACGGCCGCCGAGGTCAACGCCAAGCCGCCGAGCACCAGCAGGGCGCCGGCCACGGCCAGCTGTTGGCGATCGATCGTGAGACCGGGCCGCCCCTGCCACCAGGCACCGGCGGCCCAACCGATCGCCGCGCCGGTCAGGCTGACACCGGCCAGCGTCGGCGACAGACCCCGGTGCTCGACCAGCATCAGCGGCAGGAAGGCCTCGACCCCGAAGAACGCGCCGGCCTGCAGGCCGCGCAGAACGACGACCGACGGCAACCCCCGGCGCACCGAAAGGGTGCCGGCCGGGACCAGGCGCAGCAGCGACGGCCCGACCAGCATCACCCCGATCGCGAGCGCCAGCCCGGCGAGCAGCAGGTGCTGGCGCTCCACCTGCTGGCCGCCGAGCTGCAGGCTGGCCGCACCGACCGCCAGCGCCAGGGCGAGCCCGACCCGACCGGGACGCCGGGCAGCCGGCTCGCCCGGGCGAGCAGCGACAAGTCGCGGCCACAGCAGCACGACCGGCGCGACGACCAGCGGCAGCAGGCCGTAGAACACCAGCCGCCAGGTGAGGTTCTCCGCCACCGTCCCGGCGACGACGGGTCCGACGACGGCGGGAAGGACCCAGGCGGCCGACAGGTACGAGAAGATGCGCGGGCGCAGCCGGTCCGGGTAGGTCTGCCCCACCAGGACGTAGATGCCGACGATGATCCCGCCGGCGCCGAGACCCTGCACGAGCCGGCCGATCACGAAGGGCAGCATCGAGCCCGCGGCACCGGCCAGCGCGAGCCCGACGGCGAAGAGTCCGACCCCGCCGAGCACTGCGGGGCGCGGGCCGTGCCGGTCGCACAGGCCGCCCGCCACCGCGGTCGCGAACAGGCTGGTGATCAAGAAGCCGGTGAACGACCAGGCGTACAGGCCCAGGCCGTCGAGCGCCCGAGCAGCCACCGGCATGGCGGTGGCGACCGCCATGGCCTCGAAGGCGACGAGCGAGACCAGGGCGACCACGCCCACCGTCGTTCGGCGCAGCGGAGCCGCCAACGGGCTGGTGGGTGTGGGTGTCACGGGCAGAGCGTACGCCTGCCCCTGACGCCTTGATCGTCGGTCAGCCGTCGTCCGAGCCGTCCTTGCCGTCCTTGCCGCCCGGCTTCATCGACGCCCAGAT
>JBBSMN010000085.1:0-12197 GCA_038233135.1 Propionibacteriales bacterium | reverse complement strand
CTCGCCGTCGACGTCCTCGGCGAGGACGAACAACTGCTTGCTGGTGGCCGACACCTTCTCCAGCAGCGGCAGCAGGTCGGCAACCGAGCTGATCTTGCCCTGGTGCAGCAGCACGTAGGGGTCGTCGAGGACGGCCTCCATACGCTCGGTGTCGGTCACCATGTACGGCGAGATGTAGCCCTTGTCGAACTGCATACCCTCGGTGAACTCGAGGTCGGTGCCGAGGGTGTTGGACTCCTCGACGGTAATGACGCCATCCTTGCCGACCTTGTCGAAGGCCTCGGCGATGAGCTCGCCGATGCGGCCGTCACGGGCCGAGATGGTGCCGACGTGGTTCATGTCCTGCTTGTCGTCGACGTCGCGGGCCAGGTCACGCAGCGCGTCGGACACCGCCTCGACGGCCGCCTCGATGCCGCGCTTGAGCCCGACCGGGTTGGCGCCGGCCGCGACCGCGCGCAGGCCTTCGTGGACCATCGCCTGGGCCAGCACGGTGGCGGTGGTGGTGCCGTCACCGGCGACGTCGTTGGTCTTGGTGGCGACCTCCTTGGCGAGCTGGGCGCCGAGGTTCTCGAAGGGGTCGTCCAGCTCGATCTCACGGGCGACGGTCACGCCGTCGTTGGTGATGGTCGGGGCGCCCCACTTCTTGTCGAGGACGACGTAGCGGCCCTTGGGGCCGAGGGTCACCTTCACGGTGTCGGCAAGCTTGTCGACACCACGCTCGAGAGCGCGTCGCGCGTTCTCGTCAAACTCCAGGATCTTGGACATGTGCAGGATGTTCCCTTCCGGGGGATGCTGCGTGCGGTTCAGGGTGACGTCCACCGCCCCGGTGCCCGAGCGGGCCGCGGGGGCGGTGGACGGTGATCTAGTGAGGCCGGATCACTTGTCAACGACGGCGAGCACGTCGCGCGCCGACAGGATCAGGTAGTCCTCGTTCTTGTGGCTGATCTCGGTGCCGCCGTACTTGCTGAAGACGACGACGTCACCGACGGAGACGTCGAGCGGCACGCGGGTGTCGCCACCCTCGTTGAAACGGCCCGGTCCGACAGCCAGGACCTTGCCCTCCTGGGGCTTCTCCTTGGCGGTGTCCGGGATGACCAGTCCGGAGGCCGTGGTCTGCTCGGCGTCGAGCGCCTGGACCACGATGCGGTCCTCGAGCGGCTTGATGTTGATCGACACGATGTCGCCTTTCGGGGGACGTGTGCACGTCGAAACGTGAGTTTGCGGGCTGCGACCTGCTCGCACGTCGTCGCGGGTGCCGTGCGGGCGGTCACTGGCACTTTCACGGTGAGAGTGCCAAGACCGAATCTAGGACGCTGCTGGCACTCGGTCAAGCCGAGTGCCAGAACCGTCGCCTGGATCCGGCCCGGTCAGCCCACCAGCGAGAGCACCAATCGGCGGCTGACCGCTCACGCGACGACGGCGGTAACCGGCATCGCCGAGTCCGCCGGCAGGTCGAGTGCCGACGGGGTCCGGCCGCGGCCGACCAGCTCGGCGCCGAGCGCGGCCACCATGGCGCCGTTGTCCGTGCACAGGGCGGGCCGTGGCACCCGTACGGTGATGCCGGCCGCCGCGGCCCGCTCGGCCGCCAGGGTCCGCAGCCTGCTGTTGGCGGCGACCCCCCCGCCGATGAGCAGGTGCTCGATGCCGTGCGTCTGGCAGGCCGCGACCGCCTTGCGGGTCAGGACGTCGCAGACCGCCTCCTGGAAGGCCGCAGCCACGTCGGGCACCGGGACCGGCTGCCCGGACCGTTCACACGCCTCGACCCAGCGCACGACCGCCGTCTTGAGGCCCGAGAAGGAGAAGTCGAAGCGGTGCCGCTCCATGTCGCGGCCGCTGGTGAGCCCCCTCGGGAAGGCGATGCTCGCGGGGTCGCCCTCGCGGGCGGCCGTGTCGATGTAGGGGCCGCCGGGGAACGGAAGGCCGAGCAGCCGGGCGACCTTGTCGAACGCCTCCCCCGCCGCGTCGTCGATGGTGGCGCCGAGCGGCTGCACGGCCCCCGTCACGTCATCGACGAGCAGCAGCGACGAGTGCCCCCCGCTGACCAGCAGCGCCAGGCATGGCTCCGGCAGCGGCCCGTGCTCCAGCTGGTCGACGGCGACGTGTGCGGCCAGGTGGTTGACGCCGTACAAGGGGCAGCCGAGTCCCAGCGCCAGCGCCTTGGCTGCGGCCACCCCGACGAGCAGCGCCCCCACCAGACCGGGGCCGCTCGTGACCGCCACCGCGTCGACGTCGTCGAGCCGCACGCCGGCCTCATCGCAGGCCCGCTCGATGGTCGGCACCATCGCCTCGAGATGCGCCCGGCTGGCCACCTCGGGCACCACCCCGCCGAATCGGGCGTGCTCGTCGACGCTGGAAGCCACAGCATCGGCGAGCAGGGTCGTCCCCCGTACGAGCCCGACCCCGGTCTCGTCGCAGGACGTCTCGATGCCCAGCACGAGGGGGACGTCCGGGCTGGCCACCGCAGCATCGTCCCAGGTGCGGAGCCGCCGAGCGCGGCCCTATGCCTTCGGCTGCTTGCCGGCCGCCGCCTTGACCCGCTTCTCCCTTTCCCTGGCGACGTACTTCTTCGCCCGCTCCCGCTTCTCGGCCACATCGAGTCGTCCGGCCTCCTCCAAGGTCGGCGCCGTGCCGCCGTAGGGCGCCGGGGCCCACCACTGCCCGTCGGGCGGGTCGGGGTAGCCCTGGATCGTCGCGTCCAGCAGGGCCGTCATCGCGGCCTTTAGCTGCGCGGTCTCGTCGACTGCACGCGCTCCGGTGGGCCGCAGCGGCTCGCCGACCGAGATCGCGATGTGGTGGCCGCGGGAGAAGTCCCGCGGGTGGTCCTTGGTCAGCATCCGCTGGGTCCCCCACAGAACCGCCGGCACGAGCGGCACCCCCACCTCGGCAGCCAGCCGTGTTGCGCCGGACCTGAACTCCTTGAGCTCCATGGCGCGGCTGATCGTCGCCTCTGGGAAGATGCCGACCACCTCACCCTCGTGCAGGTATCGGACCGCTTCCGCGTACGACTTCAGCCCGTCGCCGCGGTCGACCTCGATGTGGTGCAGCGAGCGCATCAGCGGACCTGCGGCGCGGTGGGTGAACAGCTCCTGCTTGGCCATGAAGCGCACCAGCCGCTTGCTCGACAGCGCGGCGAAGCCGCCGAGGACGAAGTCGACGTAGCTGATGTGGTTCAGCGCCAGCACAGCACCGCCGGCGCGTGGGACGTGCTCGGCGCCGCGGACGTCGATGGTCATCCCCAGCACCCTGAAGGACACCTTCGCGGCCCGGATGACCGACGGGTAGGTGAGGTCACGCACGCTGCTCACCGTACGGCCTCGGTCGGCGTGGCGGGCGGCTCAGCACCAAAGCGTCCCGGCCGCCGGAGTAGTAGCCACGCCGCCGGTCGATCTCCTCGAACCCGTGGGCGGCGTAGAGCCCCCGGGCGGCTGCGTTGTCTGCGGCCACCTCGAGCAGCACCGTGCTGCAGCCGCGGGTCTCGGCGGCATGCAGCAGCGCCTCCAACAGGGCGCTGCCGAGGCCTCGCCGGCGGCGGGTCGGGTCGACCACCAGCCGCTGCACGTCCGCGGTCCCCCCGACCGATCGGAGCACGCCGTACGCGGCCGGGCCGGGGTATTCGTCGACGACCAGCACCGTGCGGGTGCCGGGCACGCCGGCCAGCTCGTCGGCCAGCTCGTCGGCCAGCGCCGACCGGCTCCACGCGTCGGGGCGCATGGCGGCCGCCTCGATACCGACCAGAGCGGGCAGGTCCGCAGCTGTGGCCGGGCGAAGCCGGGTGGAGTCCTCCAGGTCGGTCACCTCGAGCGACTCGACGAGGTGGTGTCGGGCCGCCGCAGGTACAGCGGCTCGGCGTCGACCATTGGCACCGCCCCGGCGACGACCGATGCCGCCAGCACGGCAGCGTCGGGGTCGAGCGGGCCGTCGACCGCGGGCAGGACGTCGGCGTACAGCTGCGCACCTCGACCCGCGACGCTGACGCCGGGCGGCAACCGGGTGGCTAGGTCCGCCGGCCGGTGGACCGCCGGTCCGTCCGTACGTCGGCCATCGCCGTCGTAGGCAGCCCAGTAGACCTCCCTGCGCCGGGCATCGGTGGCCACCACGAGCGGGGCATCACCGCCAGCCCGCTGGTCGAGGACGGCCCGCGCCAGCACGTCGAGGCTGCACACCCCGATCAGCTCGGCGCCGGTCACCACGGCCATGGTGCGGGCGGTGACCAGGCCGACCCGCAGCCCGGTGTACGGCCCTGGCCCCACCCCGACCGCGATCGTGGTGAGGTCCCGCGCGTCCGCGCCTGCCGCGGCGAGCACCCGCTGCACCATCGGGGAGACGAGCTCGCCATGCCGGCGCGCATCGACCACCGACTCGGCGGCCAGTGCCCGGGTGCCGTCGTGGACCGCAACGGTCACCGCGGGGGTGGCGGTATCGAGGGCGAGCAGCAGCACGACAGGTGAGCCTAAGTGGAGTACGGCGCGAGCAGGGTCGACCGGATCGGCGCGGTGGCCCAACGCGGCCCGTGCGGTCGCACGCTGACGACCCTGGCCTCGGCGTCGCCGTCCAGATCAGGGGTTGCGGACGACCGGACGCCACCGCAGTCCGGGCCGGCGGCGGCCAGCGCCGCCGCGCCGCCACTGGCCAGCAGGTCCAGCCGGACCTCCACCCACGAGTCGGCGAGACCCTCGGCCAGCCCCTCGCCCCACTCGACGACGGTGACGGACTCCTCGAGCGAGGCGTCGAGGTCGAGATCGTCGAGCTCGGCAACGGCACCGAGACGGTAGGCGTCCGCGTGCACCAGCCCCGGCCCCCCGTGCGCCGAGACGTGCTCGCGAGCGATCACGAACGTCGGCGACGTCACGGTTCCACGCACCCCCATCCCGGCTCCGATCCCCTGCGTCAGGGTGGTCTTGCCGGCACCGAGCCCACCGGTCAGCACCAGCAGGTCCCCCGCGCGGACGAGGCGGGCCAGCTGCTCGCCCAGCGCCCGGGCGTCATCAGCGGTGACGGCCGGCACCGCGACCCACAAGGACTTGACCAGCTCCAGCACCGGGCCAGTGCGGCCCGTCTCGTAATAGCCTCGGCGTAGCCAGAACTCGACGTTGTCGGGCAGTTCGGCACGGGCGGTCAGCCACACCCCGTCCAGCCCCCGCTCCTCGGCGATGTCCTCGGCCAGGCCGACCATCGCCGATGCCACCCCGTGACCCTGGTGGGCCGGGTCGACGCTGACCCGGCGCAGCCCGAGCAGCCCGGGCCGCGAGGTGTCGAGCAGCAGCGCACCGACCGGCGCCCCAGGATCGCGGCGCACGAGCACACCACCGGCGGACGCCAGGACCGCGGCCGTCGACTCCACCGTCTCGTCCAGCGCCGTGCTCGGTGGGTCGAGCGGCGGCCGGGCACCGAATGCACCACTGACCACGGCCAGCACGTCAGCTGCGGCCTCGGGACCGACCTCGGCCACGTGCAGCGCCCTCACTGGACTACCTTCCTCGCGTCGTTGGCTTCGGATAGGCCGCCGATGCACCCCTGGTCCCCATCGGGCCACCGCCATGCGCCCTCGACCCGCGATGAGGTGGTCCAGCATGAGTTCTGCGGGGTCCGGTGGCCCAGGACACCCAGACCGGCTACAGGGCTGTGCGCCGGAGAGCGCCGATCAGTGAGCGACCGGCTGCGGGGTCCCGGGACCACCGGGTGGCTTCCCACTGCTGCAACAGTCAGGAAACCAACATGAGTGTCACCGTTGATGACACCTCGGCGCGAGTCTGCGCGGGTGTCGATTGGGCCAAGGACGTTGTCTGCATCGTCGACGCCGACGGTGAGGTGCTGGACCGGTTCACCGTCGCCCACACCGCACCCGGTCTGAAACGGCTGATCGCTCGGCTGCTCGAGGCCGGTGTCGTCGAGGTCGGCATCGAGCGGGGCGACGGGCCCGTCGTCGAAGCTCTGCTGTCGGCTGGGCTGGTCGTGCTGGTCATCGCACCGAACCAGCTGAAGAACCTGCGCTCGCGCTACGGGGCGGCCGGCAACAAGGACGACCGGTACGACGCCTACGTGCTGGCCGACGTGGTCCGCACCGACCGACGGCGACTCACACCGTTGACCCGGTCCACTCCGACCACGACCGCGTCGCGCAGCAGTGTGCGGGCCCGCCGTGACCTGGTCGAGCACCGCGTCGCGGCCGCCAACCAACTCCGCGCCCACCTGCAGATCGTGTTCCCCGGCGTGGTCGGCATGTTCAGCGACCTCGACTCCGCTATCAGCCTGACGTTCCTCGAACGCTTCACCACACAGGCCAGGGCCGACTGGCTCACCGTCGACCGGCTGGCCTCCTGGCTGACCAAACAGGGCTACTCCGGCAAGGTCGCACCCCACGTGCTGCACCAGCGTCTCCTCGCCGCGCCACGCGGCACCACCGGAGCTGAGGCCGCCGCGCACGCCGCAGTGACCTCGGCGTTCATCACGGTGCTGCACAGCCTCAACACCCAGATCGCGGCCCTGGCCGAGACCATCGCCGAGCAGCTCAAAGCCCACCCCGACGCCCATATCGTGACCTCGCTGCCCCGCGCCGGCACCCTGCGTGCCGCCCGCCTCCTGGCCGAGATCGGCGACGCCCGCGGCAGATTCCCCACCGCCGACGCCCTCGCCTGCCTGGCCGGCGTCGCCCCCTCGACCCGCCAGTCCGGCAAGGTCAAAACCGTCACCTTCCGCTGGAGCGCCGACAAGGAACTCCGAGACGCCCTGTGCGACTTCGCCGGCGACTGCCGACGAACCAACCCCTGGGCCGAAGACCTCTACCAACGCGCCCGCGCCCGCGGCCACGACCACCCCCACGCCGTCCGCATCCTCGCCAGAGCCTGGGCCGACATCATCTGGCGCTGCTGGCAAGACGGCGTCGCCTACGACCCCACCCGCCACCACGCCCTCCAACACATCCTCAACCAAGACCCGCCCAAGGCCGCCTGACACGAGGGACGTTGACACAGGGCAACTCATGACGCCACCAGGTCCCGCGGCCAGCGCCAGGTCGGCGGCCAACGCGCGGCGCGTCGCACCCTCGGGCCCGGAGCGCAGCGCCGCCGCCGGGTGGTAGGTCGCGACCACGTCGTAGCCCGCGCCGGCGCACGCCACATCCACTCGATGCACCTGCCCGCGCTCGTCGCGCAGCCGGCGACCGGGTCCGAGCGCCCAGGCCAGCGCCGAGCCCCCCAACGTCACGATCACTGCCGGGTCGACGACACCGACCTGCCGGTCGAGCCACCGTCGGCAGGTCGCTGCCTCCGCACGCCGCGGGGTGCGGTTGGCGGGCGGGCGGCACTTGACGGTGTTGACGACGGCGACCTCGGCGCGGTCCAGTCCGGCACCCGTGAGCAGCTCGTCCAGCAGCCGCCCCGAGCGGCCGACGAAGGGCAGCCCACCCTCGTCCTCCTGACGGCCCGGCGCCTCACCGACGAGCAGCATCCGCGCGCCGGCGGGGCAGACGCCAGGCACCACGCGCGTACGGGAGGCCGCCAGGCCGCACGCGGTGCAGCCGGCCATCTCGTCGGCCAGCGTGGTCCAGCCGGTCACCCGCGCCGCGCTCCCAGCTCTTCGGCGCGGGCCACCAAGTCCGCGAGCGCCTTGGTGACGACATCGGGCTGCTCCAGCATGACCAGGTGCCCTGCCTCGGGCACCTCCAACAGCTGCGCGTGGGGAAGCTCTTCGGCCAGCCGCTCGGTGTGCCGAGCTGACAGGATCGCGTCGTTCGCGCCGGCGACCACGAGCACGGGCACGGTGGCGAACGCCGCCAGCGCGACGTAGCGGCGATGCAGTCGCAGGGCCGGCAGGAAGTCCCAGATCACCTGCGACGGGGTGGCCGAGATCATCTCGTCCACGAAGATGACGTGCGAGTCCGGCACCGGACCACCGAAGGCCAGCCGGCGGGTCATCGCGAAGGCAGTGCCGCGACGGCCGGCGTCGATCATGCCGGGCAGCTTGGCGAGCGACCCGACCAGCAGCGGCTGCAGGCCGTCGAGCAACTTGCCCGCAGTGCCCGGCAGCAGCCGGCCGACGTTGCCGGCGCTGGTGGCGAGGAACGCCGCACCGACCACCCGCTCGGCGACCAGCTCCGGCAGCTGCTCGGCCAGGCTCATCAGCGTCATCCCGCCCATCGAGTGGCCGACCAACACCAACGGCCCGGTGGGTGCGGCCGCCTCGATGACCCTGGCCAGGTCCCCGCCGAGCTGCTCCAAGGTGCTGTGCGCCGCGTCGGATCGGTCCGAACGGCCGTGCGAGCGCTGGTCGTAGAACACCATCCGGTGCTCGCCGCGCAGCGTGGCGCGCTGGAAGTGCCAGCAGTCCATGGTCAACAGCCAGCCGTGCACGAACACCAGCGTCGGGTCTCCTGCGCCCGCATCGACCTGCGCGGCCCCGTCGGCCTCGTCCACCTCGACATGCAGGCCAACCCCGTCGTCGGCCACGACGGTCCGCGCGTCGGAACGCCCGGAGCCGAAGTGCATCGGCTCGTCGCGACGCGCACGGCTGCGGGCGACCGTACGCTGCGCGGCGAGCCCGGCAGCGCCCGCGGCTGCCGCCGCGCCGGTGACCGCGGCTCCGACCTCCAGCGCACGCACCCAGCGGCTCACTGGGCTCCCCCGGTGTAGCTGCGGACCAGGCGCCCGCCGAGGCGGGTGGCGACCTCGTAGGCGATGGTGCCCCCGGCTTCGGCCCAGTCCTGGGCGGTCGGCTCGCTGGCGTCGCCCGGGCCGAACAGCAGCACCTCGTCGCCGACCCGCGCGTCGGCCGCGTCGCCGGCACCGAGGTCGACGACGAACTGGTCCATGCACACCCGTCCGACCTGGGGGCATCGCCGGCCGTGCACCGACACCTGCGCCCGGTTGCTCGCCGTCACGGCGATCCCCTCGCCGTAGCCCACCGGCACCAGTCCCAGCGTGGTCGGCGCCGCCGTCACGTGGGTGTGCCCGTAGGACACCCCCGCGCCGGCCGGGACGCTGCGCACGGACGCCAGCCGGGCGCGCACGGTCATCGCGGGGCGAAGGCCGAAGTGCTGCGGCGGCCCGATGTGCGGCACCGGGGACAGCCCGTACGCGGCCAGCCCGACCCGGACCAGGTCGCGGTGGCTGCTCGGGCGGGTCAGCGTCGCCGGCGAGTTGGCCAGGTGGGTGAGCTGCGGCTCGAGACCACCGGCCCGGGCCATCTCCAGCGCCTGGTCGAAGGCCCGCTCCTGGGCGTCGTTGGCCGGGTGCTCCGGCTCGTCGGCACAGGCCAGATGGGACCAGATCCCGACGACCCGCACGTCGCCCGAGCGCTGCAGCCGCGTCGCCGCGTCGACGAGCAGCGGCCACTCGCCAGGGGTGCAGCCGTTGCGCGACAGCCCGGTGTCGACCTTCAGGTGCAGCCGCGCCGGCAAGCCGGCGCGGCGGGCGCCGTCGGCGATCTCGGCGAGCTGGGGGGTCGAGGAGGCGGTCACGTCGACGTCGGCTGCGACCGCCCCGGCGAAGTCGGCACCGGGCACCGCCAGCCAGCACAGCAGCCGGCCGGCGTCCCCGGCCGCACGCAGTGCGAGCGCCTCCCCGATCAGGGCGACGCCGAGCCACGGCGCGCCGGCCGCGCGGGCGGTGCGGGCCACCGGTGCCATGCCGTGGCCGTAGCCGTCCGCCTTGACCACCACCATCAGCTCCGACGTGGACGCGATCTGCTGCAGCTGGGTGACGTTGTGAGCGACGGCGTCGAGGTCGACGACTGCCTCCGCGTGCGGCCGGCTCACCCGCCGACCACCACGTCGCGGATGACGACGGGCAGCGCGGCCGCCACGTCTGCGGCGACGATCGGCCCGCCCTGGCTGGCGTAGGTGGCGGCGGCACCGTGCAGCCAGGCCGCGACGGCACCCGCCTGCTCGGGAGCGTCGGGCCGGGCAGCCAGCAGCGCGCCGCACAGCCCGGCAAGGACGTCACCGGCTCCGGCGGTAGCCAGCCACGAGGTGCCGGTGGTGTTGACGTAGACCGGTGCTGAGTCAGATGGCGGCTCACCGGCCGCAGTGGGTGCCGGGGCGATCACCGTACGGTGCCCCTTGAGCAGCACCGCGGCCTCGAACCGTTCAGCGGCCTGCTGGGCGAACCGCACCGGCTCGGCCTCGACCTGCGCCCGCTCGGCGTCGAGCATCCGCGCCAGCTCGCCCGCGTGCGGGGTCAGCAGTGCGGGGACCCTGAGCGGCCCGTGGACGTGCCGCAGCGCGTCGGCGTCCACGACCAGAGGCACCCCGTCACCGCGGGCTCGTTCCAGCACCGCTGACGCGTCGCCGCCGCCACCGGAGCCGACGACGAGTGCCTGCACCCGTCCCTGGCCGACCACCACCTCCGGGTGTCGCATCCGTACCAGGTCTGCGACCTCGGGCGCCCCGGAGAAGCGCACCATGCCCGCCAGGCCGCACGATGCGCCGGAGATCGCAAGCAGACCCGCGCCGGTGAACTGCGCCGAGCCAGCGGCCACACCCACCACGCCGCGGGTGTACTTGTGCGAGTCCGCCACGGGGGCCAGATCCCGCAACCAGGCGGCGACACCTGGCCGGCTCACCGCCCGCACCACCGGCGCGGGCAGGTGCCGGGTGAGCCCGATGTCGACCAGCTGCACCGCGCCGGCCGCGAGCGCCCCGGCACCGACGAGCAGGCCGACCGTGTACGCCCCGAACGTCACCGTCAGGTCGGCGACGACGTGCGGGCGGGCGGCCGTGCCGTCGTCGACGTCGATGCCGCTCGGGACGTCGACGGCCACGACCGGGCACCCCGCCGCCCGCACCCGCTCCCACGCCGCCGCCGCGTCGGGGCGCAGCCCGCCGGAGGCACCGATGCCGACGATCCCGTCCAGCGCGAGATCCCACCCGGCGCCAGGCTCGAGGTGCTCCACCACCTGGGCACCGGCCGCGCGCAGGGCGGCCAGCCCGCCCGCGTGCACCCGGTCGGGGCTCAGCAGCAGCGCCGTCACCTGCGCTCCACGGCCCGCCAGCCGGGCGCCGGCGAAAAGCGCGTCGCCGCCGTTGCTGCCGCTGCCGGCCAGGACGAGCACCTGAGCCCCGTACACCGATCCCAGGAGGTCGACGCAGGCAGCGGCGAGCCCGGCCGCCGCGCGCTGCATCAGCGCACCCTCCGGCACGGCGGCCATCAGCCGCTCCTCGGCGGCGCGGATCTGCGCCGCGGTGAACGCGTCGCGGCCGCCGGGCGGCACCTGCTCGCTCATGCGGGTCTCACTGCTCCAGCACCACGACCGCCGAGGCGATGCCAGCGTCGTGCGACAGTGACACGTGCACGTGCGCGACGCCGAGCGAGTCGGCCCGGGCCGCCACGGAGCCGCTGAGTGCCAGGTGCGGCCGGCCGTCGGCGCCGCTGACCACCTCGGCATCGCCCCAGTGCAGGCCGGCCGGCGCGCCGAGCGCCTTGGCCAGCGCCTCCTTCGCCGCGAAGCGAGCGGCCAAGGACGCCACCGCCCGGCCCTGCTCGACGGGGGTGAACAGCCGCGCCCGCAACGCCGGCGTGCGGGTCAGGGTGCGCTCGAACCGGGCCACGTCGACGACGTCGATGCCCACCCCGACGATCACCGGCTCACTCGACGGTGACGGACTTGGCGAGGTTGCGCGGCTGGTCCACGTCGTGGCCGAGAGCAGCGGCCAGCTCGCAGGCGACCAGCTGCAACGGCACGGTGGCGACCAGCGGCTGCAGCAGCGTCGGCACCCGTGGCAGCCAGATCACCTCGTCGGCGTACGGGACCACGGCGTTGTCGCCGTCCTCGGCCAGCACGATGGTGCGAGCACCACGGGCGCGCACCTCCTGGATGTTGGTGACGACCTTGTCGTGCAGCATCTCGCGAGCGCGCGGTGGTGCCACCACGAAGACCGGAACCCCCTGGTCGACGAGGGCGACCGGGCCGTGCTTGAGCTCGCCGGCGGCGAAGCCCTCGGCATGCAGGTAGGCCAACTCCTTGAGCTTGAGCGCACCCTCAAGGGCCACGGGGTAGCCGACGTGCCGGCCGAGGAACAGCACCGACCGTGACCCGGCCAGCTCGCGGGCCAGCCGGCGCACCTGCTCCGCGCCGTCCAGCATGACCTGCACCGCGCTCGGGACGGCGTGCAGCTGGTCGAGGATGGTGGCGATCTCGTCGCCGTACTTGGTTCCCCGCACCTGCGCGAGGTAGAGCCCCAGCAGGTCGCAGGCGACGATCTG
>JBBSMN010000084.1:0-12316 GCA_038233135.1 Propionibacteriales bacterium | reverse complement strand
CGTCCATCACGCCGAGCGACTGGGCGCCCTTCGGCCCCACCGCCCACATCTGGTAGCTCGTGCCCGCCTTCAGCGTCGGGAGCTCGTTCATGACGACAACCGCCGAGTCCATGGACTCCGACGCGATGACCTTGACGCGGGTGCCGCCGTCGACCCGCTCGGACGTCGTCTTCGCGTCGTTGGCCGCGAGGACCTCTGCCTCCTCCGACGACCGGTTGAGCTCACCGAAGTAGAGCCCGAACAGCCCGACCACAGCGAGCACCGAGGCCGCGGCCACCAGCATCGGCATCCGGCGACGCCAACGCTCACCCGGGCGCAGCGCGACCACGCGGCTCTCCTGCGGGGTATGCGCAGCCCGTTGCAGTACCGCAGCGCGCAGCTGCGGGGGAGGCGTTGTGGCGACCGCGTCGCCGAGCTTGTCGGCGGTCAACCGGAAGCCGGCGAGCTCGTCCGAGCAGGACGGGCAGCTGGCCAGGTGCGACTCGAAGGCGACCCGCTCTCTGTGGTCGACAGCATCCAAGGCGTAGGCACCCACCATGGCGTGCATCTCGACACTCATGCGGTCACTCCTAGGCAGTCGCGCAGACGGATCAAGCCGTCACGCATGCGGGTCTTGACAGTGGCAGCGTTGACCTCGAGCAACGACGACACCTGGGCATAGGTGTGCCCGCCGTAGTACGCCAGGGTGACCGACTCGCGCTGCAGGTCGGTCAGGGTGCCGAGGCAGCGCCGCACCTGCTCGTGCTCGAGCCGGGTCGTCACCTCTTCGTGGACGACGTCGATATCGGGGCCACCGGACCAGTCGTAGCCCGCTTCGCGGTTCGTGCTGGCCTGATCGTGACGCACCACGTCGACCGCGCGCCGGTGTGCCAGCGTGAACAGCCAGCTCTTGGCAGAACCGCGCTCGGGGTCGTACCGGCTCGCCGTCCGCCAGACCTGCAGGTAGACCTCCTGGGTGATCTCCTCGGCGCGCGCCGGGTCGCGGACGATGCGCCGGGTCAGTCCGTGGATCGCCGCGCTGGTGCGGTCGTACAGGCTGGCGAAGGCGCTCTCGTCGCCCTTGGCCACCTGGACCATAAGGGTTGAGAGAGGGGTCTCGGGGGCGGCAGAGCCGTCCCCGTGCGTGGGCAGTGGCACGGGTTCAACCACTGGCACTGTCCTCCCTCATCCTCGGATCTGCACGGTCGTCAACGGGCGGGCCGGCCCGCCCTCTGCATGGTGTTCGGCACCCGCCCGGGCGCGGATGGGTGCTGTCAGTGTGCCCGGTGCGGCGCTGGCTCACGACAGCCCCTCGGCCTGGAGATCCCACAGCCGCCGGTGGCCCGCGGCCCAGTCGGCGTGGAACACGGGGATCCCGTCGCGGCGCAGGGCGTCGAGTACACCGTCGATGTCAGGCACCGCCACGGCACGGTGTTGGGTGGCCGACGGCTGTCTCATGACGCGCACGCCACCGTGGAGCCGGTGCGCGTCTTGACCAGCCGGAGCTGGGCGGGGATGCGCTCTCGCATGGCGTCCACGTGGGAGACGAGACCGACGACGCGGCCGCCGTCGCGGAGTCGGTCGAGCTCGTCCATCACCTCGTCGAGGCTGTCCGCGTCGAGGGACCCGAAACCCTCGTCCACGAAGATCGTCTGCAGCTGGGTGCCCCCGCACTCGTGTGCGACGACGTCAGACAGGCCGAGCGCCAAGGCGAGGGAGGCCTGGAACGTCTCACCACCGGACAGCGTCGCCGGGTCGCGCCGTTCACCGGTCCACTCGTCGCGGACCCGGAGGCCGAGCCCCCCAGCCGCGGCCCGCCGGTCACCGGCGGACTTGTCCACAGTGTGCTCCAGGACGTAGCGCCCCGACGTCATGGGGGACAGCCGCTCGTTGGCGGCCGCGACCACCTGCTCTAGCCGGGCGGCAAGCACGTACGACGACAGCGACATGCGGTGCTCGTTGTCGGCGGACTTGCCCTCGGCGAGGGCGGCGAGCCCCGCGGCGACGTGATGCTCGTCCTGCCGGGGACGCCAAGCTGCCAGCCGGGCACGCAGCTCGGCCCGCAGCTGCACGAGGCGGCCGGCCGAGCGGTCGGCGCTGGCCTGCTGGGCACGGTGGCGGTCGTGCAGCTGCTCGGCGCTGTCTGCCGCGGCGGCCAGACCCGCAACGTCGGGGGCGTTGGCGGTCAGTGCCGTCGCCACCTCGCTGTCAGCCAGAACCGCCGTGTCGCTGGCCTGCTCGTGCTGGCGCCGCTCCAGCCCGGCGCGCAGCTCGTCGCGGGCCGGCTCGTCGAGGACCGCGGCCTGCGCTTCTTCTGCGTCGGCGAACCCGTGGGTGCGACCGGCCCGGTCGGCGTGGTCGCGGGCGGTGCCCTGGGCCGCTCGGGCCGCACCCAGCTCGCTGGCGACCGGCAGCGCGGCAGTGAGCGCGTCGTGACAGCGCCGGGTGTGGCGCTGGGCCGCAGTGATGTCGAGGCTCTCGCCGAGCACCTCGACCAGACGGGCCCGCGAGGCAGCAGCTGCGGCGCGCACGGTGGACTCGACCGCGGCGCAGTCCCGCACTTGCTGGTCAGCGACCTGCAGCTGCTCGCTAGCGTCCGCGTTCGCGGCTTCGGTCTCGGCGAGCAGCTCCTGGCAGCGGGGCAGCCGTGCACACGCGGCCACGGCGGCGTCGAGCTGGGCGGCGAGCTCGACGACTGCCCGGTCGGCCTCGGCCTGGCTGCGCTCGCCGGCGACGGCGCGCAGCCTCGCGACCTCGCCGCCCAGCATTGCCACCAGCGTGTCGGCCTCCTCGCGACGCTCGTCGGCAGCTGCCTCCCGTCGTTGGGCAGCGGCCTCGTCCGCTTCGCCGGGGTGGTCGTCCTCAGCAGCAGCCGGGTCAGGGTGTGCCCGCGAGCCGCAGACCTGGCAGGGTACGTCGTCGACCAGGCCGCGGGCCAGCTCTGCAGCGGCGCCCGCCAACCGCCGGCGCGCGATGTCGAGGCATTCGCCGGCGGCCGTGCGGTAGGCCGCAAAGGCCTTGCGAGCCGCGGTCTCGACATGACAGAGCTTTGCCTGCGCGTCGGGGAGAAGGCTCGCGGCGCCGGCTTGCCGTCGTGCCCCGGCCAGGGCTGCGGCCACGTGGTCGTGGGTGGCCGCGAGAGCGCCGTCGGCGCTGATCGACGCGTGCAGGTCGGTGCTCGTCTGCGGTGCGGCGCCTGTGCTGGTCCGGAGGCCCGCTGCCGCCTGCTCGGCGGCGAGCACCGATTCGCGGGCCGACGTGGCCTCGTGCTCGAGCTGTGCCAAGCCCTCCACGTCTGCCGCCAGCCGCAGCTCACGCTCCACCGCACGGTCGGTGCGGGTGCGCTCGGCCTCCATCGTCGTCAACCAGCCGGTCAGCCGGTCCGCGTCGACGGCGTCCAGCCAGGCGGCAGCATCGGGCGTGCTGGGCAGCCCGGCGAGCAGGTCCGGCAGCACCTCGTGCAGCTGCGTGGTGGCGGTCACGGCCGCCCGTACGGCGTCGCCGGCACGTGCGCTGGCGTCCCTGAAGGGTGCCAGCAAGGCTGCTACCTCGCGAGCACGGTCGGCCGCCTGCAGCGTCGCCGCCCGCGCGTCGGCGTCTGCCTGGGTCGCCGAGTGGTGCGCCAATCGCTGCCGGGCCTGCTGCCCGCGCACACGTGCAGCTGTCAGCTCGACGCCCAGCCGGTGCTCGCGGTGGGCGGTGTGGCGGAGGTCGCGGGACTGCTCCGCGAGCACCGACAGGTCGTCGCGACGACCTGCCGCGGCGGCGACGACCCGGTCGGCCCATTGCGTCCACTCGGCCTGGTCCTCGGGCACAGTGCTTTCCAGGTGTGCTGCTCCGTGCAGCCGGTCCGCTGCCGAGCGTGCCGCCTGCTCCGCGCTCTCGGCCCGGCCTCGGGTCGCTGCCCGGTGCTCGACCAGCCACCGCTCCACCTCGCGGAACCGCTGCGTGCCGAACAGTCGCTCCAGGACCCGGCGGCGCTCGTCTGCCCCAGCACGCAGGAACTGCTGGAACTGGCCCTGCGGCAGCATCGCGACCTGCGTGAACTGGGAGACGTTCATGCCGAGCAGCTCGTCGAGCAGCAGCTGCGCCTCATCGATGCGGGTGGTCAGCGTCTGCCAGGTGGAGTGGATGTGTTCCTGCAGGACGACGCTGGCCTGCTGAGTGGTGAACCCGCTGCGGGCACGACGGCTCGGCCGACGCCAGCGGGGTGACCGCAACAGCCGCAGGCGTCGGCCACCGAGCGTCACCTCGAGGCGGACCTCGGGGCCGACCCCGGCCGCGGCGTGGTCGCTGCGCAGCCGGTCCGCCTGCTGACGGGCACCCGGCACCTGGCCGAACAGTCCGAAGCAGACCGCATCCAGAACGCTGGTCTTGCCCGCACCCGTGGGGCCGGTGAGCAGGAACAGCCCCTGGTCGGAGAGCGCGTCGACGTCGATGTCGACCGTGTCCGCGAACGGGCCGAAGGCCGTGATGCGCACGGCGTGCACCCTCACGAGGCCAGCGCCCGGTCGACGTCGGCGGTGATCTCGGTCCGCCGACCGTCCAGCGCGGGGACAGCGGTGCGCGCGTCGCAGGCAGCGTCCAGCAGCGCCAGCTCGTCGTCGTCGGCCGGCTCGTTGCGGACGACGTCGACGAAGTCACGCACGATGTCGCGGTCGCTGCGGCCCCGCAGCCGGTCGGCCCAGCGGCTGGTCGACGGGGCGGCACCCTCGGGCGCGAAGTCGAGGAGCAGCGCATGCGGGAAGCGGGTGCGCAGGCGCTCCATCGCCGCGCGTGGCCGCTGCGCGTCGGTCAGGGTGACCTGGACCCAGCGGTCTTCGCAGGCGGCGTACGAGTCGTTGGTCAGCAGGTCGTCGAGCCTGCCGCGCAGCCGCGCCAGCCGGCGGGGGACAGGGGCGGCGACGAAGTCGACCTGCTCCACCCCGTCCCGTCCGAGCTGCACCAGCCAGGATCCCTTGGTGTGATCGGCCTCGGAGAATGAGTACGCCAGTGGGGAACCGCTGTAGCGCACCGTGTCGGTGATGCGCTGGCGACCGTGCAGATGCCCGAGGGCGACGTAGTCGACCCCGGCGAAGACGTCGGCGCCCACGTGGGACACCCCGCCGACGATGATGTCGCGCTCACTGTCGCTCGGCCGCCCGCCGCTCACCCAGGTGTGTGCCATCACCACCGAACGGGCGCCGCGGCCGGGCCCGTCTCGGTGCTCGGCCACCCGTCGCATCGCCTCACGGGCAACCGCGTCGTGCGAGCGCGCCGGCAGCCCCCACGCCTCGTGGAGCACCGCGGGCTCCAGATAGGGAAGACCGTAGACCGACACCGGACCGTGCGCGTCCTCGAGCTGCACCGGCCGGTCGACCCGGGCCGGGTCGGTGAGCAGGTGGACTCCGGCGACACTGATCAGGTCGGCGGCGAAGCCGAGCCGGCGGGCGGAGTCGTGGTTGCCCGACGTCAGCACCACCGGCACTCGTAACGCCGCCAGCCGTCGAAGCGCGTCGTCGGCGACCGAGACCGCGTCCGCCGAGGGCAGGGCTCGGTCGTACACATCCCCGGCGACGACCACCAGGTCGACGCGCTCGGCCCGCACCGTGTCGACGAGATGGTCGACGAATGTGGCCTGGTGCCCGAGCAGCCCCTCGCGGTGGAAGGACCGGCCCAGGTGCCAGTCGGAGGTGTGCAGGATGCGCATGCGACAGACGCTAGGTGGCAGCACCGACAATGCCCGGCACCCGCGCCGGAAGGGCACCGGCGTTGGGGCGTACCGCCTCAGCCGGTGATGCGGTCAGGGTGTGCGTGCACGACCATCCGGTCACCGCGCACCCACCCGACGACCGTGAGGCCGAACTCGCGGGCCAGCTCGACCGCCAGGCTCGAGGGCGCACCGACCGCGACGACCGCGACCACCCCGGCGAGCACCGCCTTCTGCACGATCTCGTAACCGATCCGCCCGCTGACCGCCAGCACTAGTCCTACGGCCGACTCCCCGGCAAGCAGCCGCTGCCCGATGACCTTGTCGGTGGCGTTGTGCCGTCCGATGTCCTCCCGCACGACCACCGCGGTGCCGTCGGGCCGGAACAGTCCCGCGCCGTGCAACCCGCCGGTCCGGTCGAACACACTTTGCTGGTGCCGGAGCCGGTCCGGCAGCCCGGCGACCACCCGGCGCGAGAGCAGCGGTGTCGTCGGCAGCCGCCGTCCGCCCAGCGCGCCGACCGCGTCGAGGCTCTCGCGCCCACAGACCCCGCAGGCACCGGTCATCGTCGTCGTACGTACCGCCGGTGGCGTGGGTGGCGGCGCCGGCAGCGTCACCGTCACCACGTTGAACTCCTGGTCGCGAGCAAGGGCGCTGTCGGTGCAGTAGGCCACCGACGCCGGCGGCTCCCCGGATGAGATCAGCCCCTCGCCGTGCGCGAGGCCGGCTGCCAGCTCGAAGTCGTGCCCGGGAGTGCGCATGGTCACGACGAAGTGGTGCGGCGCTCGACCTGGCCAGGCCAGGCGGAGCTCCATCGGCTCCTCGGTGGCCAGCCGGTCCTCGTGCTCGGTGCGCGACTCGCCGCGCCACTCCACGACGTCCGCGCGGGTGGTCTGCCCGGGCCGCCGGTCGGTACGCATCCGGTCAGCGTAGGCCGCGGAGCTAGGCTGTGCCGGGTGTGGCCGGGGCTGTTGGTGTGGGATTGCGACGGGGTGTTGGTCGACACCGAGCGGCTGGTGACCCGCCTGGAGGCGGAGTGGATCGCGGGGCTCGGCTGGCCCCTGACCCAAGATGACGTGGTCGAGCGCTTCATGGGCCGCTCGGAGGCCACGATGACCGCTGAGATCGAGCGGCACGTTGGCAAGGCGCTGCCGGCCGGCTGGTACGACGCGCTGCGCACCGCCTCCTACGACCTGTTCCGCGCCGAGCTGACCGCGGTGGACGGCGTCGTTGACGTGCTCGACACGCTCGAGGGTGCGGGCGTCGCCATGTGTGTCGCCTCGTCCAGCGGGCACGGCCGGTTGGAGCTGGTGCTGGGACTGACCGGGTTGGCGGACCGCTTCGCCGGCCGGGTCTATTCCGCCCAGGACGTCCAGCGGGGCAAGCCGCACCCCGACCTGTTCCTCTACGCCGCCCACGAGCAGCAGGTCGACCCGCGCGACTGCGTGGTCATCGAGGACAGCGAGCCGGGCGTGCGCGGGGGAGTGGCCGCCGGCATGCGGGTGCTCGGCTACGGCGGCGGACTGGCCCCCGCCAGCGCGCTGAGCGCGGCCGGTGCGTCGGTCTTCGACCGGATGGACGAGCTGCCGGCGCTGCTCGGGGTCGCGCCGGTCGTCGTCCCCGACGCGGACCCGCCCCGGGTGCGGCTCTAGCGGTCACCGACCACCCGTTGCTGGCCGGCGGTGCCAGGCGGTCGGTCCGTCACGGGTGCGACCATGGACCTCGTGATCGACCCGTGATCCCCGCGGTGGCATACGCACTGATGGTGGCCTCGACGGTGGCCGCGCTGTGGTCTGCGGTGCTGTTCGCCCGCGACCGATGCATCAACGACCCGCTGGTGTGGCTGCTCACCGGGGTCGAGGTCGCGTTCCTGGTTCAGCTCGTGGGTGGCTCGGTCGCGCTGGCGATGACGGACCGCCCGGTCGATGGCCCGCTGTTCGTCGGCTACCTGCTGACCGCCGTGCTGGTGCTGCCGCTGGCGGTGGCCTGGGCGGCTTCCGAGCGCACCCGGTGGGGCGTCGGGGTGCTGTTCGTCGCCTGCGTGACGGTGGCCGCGCTGGCCGATCGGCTGCTCCAGGTCTGGCAGGCTTGAGCGGTGGCGGCAGCGAGCAACCGGGGTCCGGGGCGGGTGCTGGTCGCCGTCTACGGCGTGTTCGCGATCTCGGCCAGCGCCCGGTCGGTGTTCCAGCTGAGCACCGACCTCGGCGCGGCGCCGGTTGCGTACTCGCTGTCAGCCCTGGCCGCCGGCGTCTACGTGGTGGCCACGGTCTCGCTGGCGCGAGGGACCCGTACGGCGCGGCGGGTGGCGTGGGGGGCGCTCGGCCTGGAGTTGGTCGGTGTGCTGGCGGTCGGCGTCCTCACCGTCCTGGACCCTGCGCTGTTCCCGGACGAGACGGTGTGGTCGGGCTTCGGAGCCGGGTACGGGTACGTCCCGCTGGTGCTGCCGATGCTCGGACTGGCCTGGCTGTGGCGTACCCGCTCACCCGAAAGCGGAACCGGCGCGGGTGGCGATGCGTCCGATCAGCACAGGGGAAGGACCCCGACCAGCGACAACGGTTGAGGAGACGACATGAAGATCGTGACGCAGACCCCGAAGCGCTCGAAGCGTACGACGAGCCGGCCGGGGCGGTTGATCGTCGGACTGGCCACGCTGCCGCTGCTGCTGAGCGCCTGCGGGCAGGACGCGGCACCCGGAGCCGGCGACGATGCGGCTGCCGGCCCGGCACAGGACTCCGGCACCCCCGGCAAGCCCGACAAGGACGGCAAGGACGGCAAACCGGGCGGAGACAACACCGCCGTGGCGGGCACAAACGGCACGGGACGCTGCCCAGCGGGCGTCTCCGCCGACGACCTCGGCGCGCCGACCCGGCTCGGCAAGGCCGACATCGACGGCGACGGCAGCCCTGACGCGGTGTCGGTCGGCAGGGTGCCCGGTGGCGGGCAGGGTTGCGCGGTCGCGGTGCTCGTCACCACGTCGGACGGCACGTTCGCGGCGCCGGTGCAAGGCGGCGGGGACGGGGTGGGGGACAGCCCGCTCGGGGACCCGGTGTTCGCCCAGGTGGATGGTGCTGCCGGCGACGAGACTGTCGTCACGACGTCGTGGAACCCGCGTGGCGGGGGAGAGCTCGGGATGTTCTCGTGGGTGGACGGGGGACTGGTTCAGGTGCAGCAGGACGGCAAGCCGTGGACCCTGTTCGCGACCGTGGACGACGCCGGCGGCACCCCCCGGCTGCTGAGCTGCGCGAAGGACGGCAGCTTCACCGACGTGACCGCGTACCCACCCGGTGCCGACGCCGGCTCGACGGTGTCGACCTACACACTGCGCGACGGGGTGGTCAGCCGGCAGGCCAAGGCCGCCGATCGGGCCGCACGCTGGCAGCAGGTCCGGGACGAGTATCCCGCCCTTCCCCGCAGCGGGATCGCGGCGTTCCCCGACTGTGGGTGATCGGCGGTCTGCGTGGCGTGATGGCACCCTTGGGTGGTGCCCGCCGACGCCGCCCAGCCCTCGTTGACCACCCTCGCGCCTGCAGACGGCGTCGCCGTACGCGGAGTCGTGCTGATGTTGCACGGCGGGCAGGCCACCAGTCACAAGCCCGTACAGCGACGCAACGGGTCGTGGTGGCGGATGGCGCTGCTGCAGCGCGCGCTCGCCGGTCCCGCCGGGTCGGCAGGGGTGGTCGTGGAGCTGTTGCGCTACGCCGAGCGAGGCTGGAACGCCGGCGAGGGCGCCCAGCCCGCGCCGTTGGCCGACGGGCGGTGGGCGGTGGGCGAGGTCACGACCCGGCACGGCGACGTGCCAGTGGTGCTCGTGGGCCACTCGATGGGCGGCCGCGCCGTCTGCGCGCTCGCGGACTCCCCAGGAGTCGTCGGCGTCGTCGCGTTGGCGCCATGGATGGCCCCAGAGGAGTCCGCCGAGGCGGCAAGTGCCCAGCGGTTCGTGCTCGCGCACGGGCTGAAGGACCGTTGGACCTCGCCCGCGAACAGCCTCCAGTGGTCCCAGCGGGCCCGTGCCGTCTCGGCGCAGGTGGCCCGCTTCGAGCTGCCGGACGTCGGCCACTTCATGTTCTCGCAGACCGGACGGTGGAACGCCCTCGTACGTCACGGCGCGCTCGGTCTGCTCGGCCTCGAGCCGCTGCCGACCGTCGTCCAGGAGGCGTTCGCCCTGACCGTCGCCCGCCCAGCAGGCGACGCGGGGGCGGTGCGCGAGCACGTCACGGCGGGGGAGCAGGGGCTGCGACTCCCCGTGGATAGCCTCTAGCCGGGCTACGGTCGACTCATGCAGGCGTGGAGCTGGCCGACGTGAGTTTCGGTCTGGCCATCGCGAAGTAGAGGATCGAGCCGATGGGGCCCACTACGACGATGACCACGACCCATGTGATCTTGCTCTGGTCAGCATTTCGCCACTCCGTGTCGGACCGCCCGAGCGCGTCTATGAGCGACCACAGCCACAATGCGAACGCGACGATGAACACCAGCGCCGTGATGCCAACCGCTGTCGCGCCGCTATTAAAGCCTTGTCAAAGCCAGATTAGGGGCTTACCATAATGGCGTGGAAGCGCTGCCGATCTCCAAGGTCAAGGACAGGCTCAACGAGTACGTCGACTCGGTCGGCCTGACCCACAACCAGGTCACGATCACCAAGAACGGCTCTCCTGCTGCGGTGCTGATCGGCGTCAACGAGTGGGAGTCGATCCAGGAGACCTTGTTCTGGCTCTCCCAGCCCGGCATCGGCGAGACCATTGCCGAGGCCGATGCCGATGTTGCGGCCGGACGCACACACGGCGAGGCCGCAATCCGGGCAGAGTTCGGCGTACCCAAGCGCGGTGGCTGAGCCGCGTTGACCTATGAGGTCCAGTTCACCGGCCCGGCGCGACGTGCCCTGCACAGCATCCCGCCTCGTATCGTTCCCGCGATCGTCGAGTTCGCGTTCGGCGTCCTCGCCCGTGAGCCACACCGGGTCGGCAAGCCTCTCGAGCGGGACCTGGCCGGTCTGTTCGGTGCCCGAAGAGGCCCCTATCGCGTGCTCTACCGCATCGACGAGGGGGAGCGGATCGTCCACGTCGTCCACGTCGACCATCGTGCCGACGCCTACCGCTCCCGTTAGCCAGGCACGCGTCCAGGCGTCCCGTTGATGCTTGATGCGTGATGTCGAACACCTCTAGTCTGGATGGGTGCGAACCACTCTGACCATCAATGACAGAGCTGGCGGCCGCCCGCAGTCGAGGGCAGCGGCGCGGCATATCAGTGGGGGAGGCACTGTCGGAGCTCGCGATGATCGGCTACGAGGCAGAAACGGCAGAGGTATCGCCATCAGACGGGTTCCCGACCCTTCCCCGCGTCGATGACCACGTGCTGACCATCGAGATGGTCGATGACGAGTGACGCGAGGCTCGCGCTACCAGACGTGAACGTCCTCGTCGCGCTCACCAACCCGTCCCACGTCTTCAACCATGAGTCCCACCGGTGGTTGGCTGGCATTCAGCGCTACGCGACGACGCCGGTGACGGAGAGCGGACTGCTGCGCATGCTGCTCAACCCAGCCGTCACTGGGCAGGCGGTGACACCGGAGCAGGCCTGGGCCGTCCTGGTGGGTATCCGAGCCGACTCGCGGGCCGGGTTCCTCGTCGACGACTCCAGTCTGGCCGACGCGAACGTGGACACAACTGGCCTCGGCGGGCACAAGCAAGTCACCGACTGGCACCTTCTCAACCTAGCTGCACGTCACGACGGCGTACTCGTCACTGTCGACCGGAGGATTGCGCGGGCGGCCCTGCCCAGCGATGCCGCGCGAACCGTGACACTGGGTTGAGCGGCTGGTAGGAACTGGGAGCCATGGAGTTCTTCTGCTACCACCGCGATCGGCCCGGCTCAGGGACCTTGCGCCACGAGCTGCTGCGGCCGCCCGGTTGTTCGCCTTCGACGAGCCCGGCTACCAAGCAGGTGTTTACCGGGACGTGTTGCTGCGGCGCTGGCGGAACGTACTCGGGCGCACGATGTGGGACTTCTCCGGTGGTCCGGCGGGCGGCAACCGGTACGTCGTGGTCGGTCTCGGCTCGGGGCAGCCAGCTGATCTCGTAGTCGCGCCTGGCAGCGACGAGCTGATCGCCCACGGGCCACTGCTCTCCGACGATGAGACCGCCTGGCTGGGCACAGCCGCGCTGGTCCGCGCGCCTGGCCCGGCAGTGGGCAGAAGAGTAGTCACCGTCCCCGTGAGGAGTGACCAATTCCTGCCCACTCAGCAAGGACTTGACATAATGTCGCTTATCGGCGCACGGCCGAGGGTCGAGCCGGTCACGTCCCCACGTACGCCGCGAGGTGTTCGCCGGTGCGGGTGCAGCGAGCGGCGACCAGGTCGGCCGGTGTGCCCTCGAAGACGATCCGGCCGCCATCATGACCAGCGCCGGGGCCGAGGTCGATGATCCAGTCGGCGCGCGCCATGACGGCCTGGTGGTGCTCGATGACGATGACCGACTTGCCGGAGTCCACGAGCCGGTCCACCAGGTCGAGCAGCTGCTCGACGTCGGCGAGGTGCAGGCCGCTGGTCGGTTCGTCCAGGACGTAGACGCCACCCTTCTCCCCCATGTAGGTGGCCAGCTTGAGCCGCTGCCGCTCGCCGCCGGACAGCGTGGTGAGGGGTTGGCCGATGCG
>JBBSMN010000083.1:0-12354 GCA_038233135.1 Propionibacteriales bacterium | reverse complement strand
CGCCGCCAACCCGCGCTCCATCGTGTTCACGCGCACCCGGGCCGGCGCCACCCAGCTGGCCCGCTCCCTGTCCGCCGCGGGGGTCCCGGCGGTCGACCTGCACGGCGACCTGTCCCAGCGGTTGCGTGAGCGCAACCTGCGCATGTTCTCCGGCGGGAACGCCGACGTCGTCGTCGCCACCGACGTCGCCGCCCGCGGCATCCACGTCGACAAGGTGTCGCTGGTCGTGCATTACGACGTGCCCGACGATTCCAAGTCGTTCTTGCACCGCTCCGGGCGTACGGCCCGGGCGGGGCAGTCCGGTGCCGTCGTCACGATGACGACGCCGCACCTGGTGGACCAGGTGGTGCGCCTGCAGCGCAGCGCCGGTGTGCAGGCCCGCCACCATGACGAGCGGACCGCGCCGCGGCCGATGACCGCCGAGGCCCTGGCCGAGTCGGGCTCGGCGGCGCCAGAGGTCAGCCGCGGAAATCGCAAGGCCGCCGCTCGCCCGGGTGCTGGTCCGCGCAATCGGCGCGGCGCGGGTGCTGGTGGCCACCGTGGGCGTGGTCGTACGGCGGACCGACCGCGCGGGGGACGACCTCGCTGATGACGGGGGACGAGTCGGCGACCGCAGGCCGCGATGGTCGGGCTGGAGCTGCTGCTCGGCTGAGCAACTCATGTGGCTGCGGGATCAACCCCGGTTGTCGTAGCGGCGCTCCTCGACGGTGCTGTGCGTACGGTTCTTCTGCGCGGTCTGGAACATGCTGAGCACGATCGCCAGCACGCCGCCCAGGATCAGGATCCAGCCGAGCACGTACTCCTCGACCCCCCCGATGTCGAAGTCCAACGCGAAGGCGAAAATCGCGCCCAGCACGATGAGGATGACGCCCACACCGATACCCATTCTCGCTCCGTTCGTCGTCGCCACGGCAGTCGCGGCGTCACGGCAGTCGCGGCGTCACGTTGACCGTAGCCCTCGGTGTGGGCGCACGCGCGGCGCCGTGCCGAGCGGCGGGTCAGAAGGCGGCGTCGTCGAGGTCCATCAGCGACAGGTCGGTCGCTTCGGCGATGGACCGTTCGGCCGACAGCCGGGGCAGCACGGTGCGGGCGAAGAACGACGCCGCGGCCACCTTGCCCTCGTAGAACGACCGATCGGAGCCGGTCGCGCCGGCGTCGAGCGCGGCCTGCGCGACCTCGGCCTGCCGCAGCAGCAGCCAGCCGCAGACCACGTCTCCCATCGCCATCAAGAGCCGCGAGGTGTTCAGGCCCACCTTGTAGACGTTGCGCGCATCGCCGCCCTCAGCCCCGGCATCGGCGCTCATCAGCTGGCCTATCAGCACGCCAACCATGGCCTGGACGTCGGCGAGCGCGAGCGCCAGGTGTGACCGCTCCACCTTGAGCCGGCCGTTGCCGGCCTCGGAGGTCACGAACTCCTCCACCTGGGCGGCAAGGTGGGTGAGGCCGCGGGCCCTATCCTTCACGATCTTGCGGAAGAACAGGTCCATCCCCTGGATCGCGGTGGTGCCCTCGTAGAGCGTGTCGATCTTGGCGTCCCGGACGTACTGCTCGACCGGGTAGTCGGCGAGGAAGCCGGATCCGCCGAAGGTCTGCAGCGACTCGGTGCCCAGCAGCACCCACGAGCGCTCGGAGCCGTAGCCCTTGACGATCGGCAGCAGCAGGTCGTTGACCCGCTCGGCCAGCTCGTCACGTTCTCCGGTGTGTGCGGCGATCGCCACCCGGTCCTGCCAGCTGGCGGTGTAGAGCACCAGCGCCCGCAGACCCTCGGCGAACGACTTCTGCGTCATCAGAGAGCGGCGCACGTCGGGGTGGGAAGAGATCGGCACCCGTGGTGCCGTCTTGTCCGACATGAGGGTCAGGTCGGGGCCCTGCACCCGGGTGCGGGCATAGTCGAGGGCGTTTAGGTATCCGGTGGACAGCGTGGCGATCGCCTTTGTCCCGACCATCATCCGGGCGCTCTCGATGACGGTGAACATCTGCGCGATGCCGTCATGCACCTCGCCCAACAACCAGCCCTTGGCCGGTGCGCCGTCGCCGAAGGTCAGCTCGCAGGTGGTGGACACCTTGATGCCCATCTTCTTCTCGACGCCGGTGACGTAGACGCCGTTGCGCTCGCCAGTGAGCTCGCCGGTCTCGAGGTCGAAGTGCTCCTTGGGTACCAAGAACAGCGACAGCCCCTTCGTGCCGGGCCCGCCGACGCCGTCGACGCCGACCGGCCGCGCCAGAACCAGATGCACGATGTTCTCGGACATGTCCTGCTCGGCGGAGGTGATGAAGCGCTTGACGCCCTCGAGGTGCCAGCTGCCGTCTGCTTGCCGGGTCGCCCTCGTACGCCCGGCGCCCACGTCGGAGCCGGCGTCCGGCTCGGTCAGCACCATCGTCGCCCCCCACTGCCGCTCGACCATGTGGGTGGCGACCTGCCGGTCACGCTCGGTGCCGATGCGGTGCACGATGCTGGCGAAGTTGGGCGCGGCGCAGTACATCCACACAGCCGGGTTGGCGCCCAGCACCAGCTCGGCGACCGCCCAGTTGAGCGACATCGGCGCGGGTTGCCCGCCAAGCTCGGCGGGCACCTGGAGGCGCCACCAATGGGAGTCCATCCACGCCTGGTAGCTCTGCTTGAACGACTCCGGCAGCGCCACCGTCCTGGCCTCCGCGTCGTAGACCGGCGGGTTGCGGTCGGCGTCGGCGAACGACGGTGCGAGCTTCTCGCGGGCGAGGCGGTCGACCTCGTGCAGGATGGTGGTCGCGGTGTCGGCGTCGATGTCGGCGAACGGGCCGGTGCCGAGCACGTGCTCGCGGCCGAGCACCTCGAACAGGTTGAACTCGATGTCGCGGAGGTTGGACCTGTAGTGACTCATCGCCGTTCCTGTCTGCCGTCGCTCCGGGCTGGTCCATATGTTACCTACCAGTCAGTAACTTAGAGTATTGCACGGCGCTGGTCCGATACAAACCCGCAGGTTGCTCTGACAGACTTGGCCGATGCGGGTCTCGGCCAAGTCCGACTACGCCCTGCGCGCGCTGATCGAGATCGCGCGGCGTGCCGACGGGCCGCCGGTGTCCGCGGAGGAGATCGGGCGGTTGCAGGCGATCCCGCACGGCTTCTTGCAGACGATCCTGGCCGACCTGCGGCGGGCCGGCGTGGTGATGAGCCAGCGCGGGCAGGCGGGGGGCTGGCGCATGGGCCGCCCGCCGGCAGACGTCACCGTGGCCGACGTGATCCGCGCGGTCGACGGGCCGCTGGTCAGCGTCCACGGCCTGCGGCCGGAGGCGGTCTCGTACAACTCCTCAGCCGAGCTGCTCCAGCAGGTGTGGGTTGCGGCCCGCAGCAGCCTACGAGAGGTGTTCGAACAGGTCACGATCGAGCAGCTGGCGCAGGGATCGTTGCCGGATGCCGTGGAGCGGCTCACCACCGGGCCCGACGCCTGGCAGTCGCACTGACCCTCGCTTGCATCGGGCGCCAGGACCCGTAGCGTGTTGTCCCATGCCCACCATTGACCGCACCATCACCACAGACGCCGACCCCCAGGCCGTGTGGGACTACATGTCCGACTTCACCAACACCAACGAGTGGGACCCCGGCACCGTCCGTACAGTCCGCGCCTCGGGCAACGGCGGGGTCGGCACGACGTACGACAACACGTCGAAGTTCATGGGCCGCGAGACCCAGCTGACCTACACCGTGGTCGAGTCGCATGAGCCGACGCTGCTGCAGCTGCGCGGCGAGAACGACTCGGTGAACGCCGTCGACACCATGACGTTCACCCCGAACGGCACCGGGACCAAGGTGCACTACGTGGCGGAGTTCGAGCTGAAGGGAGCCCTGGCCAAGCTCGGCCCGGCGCTGTCGCTGCCCGGGCTCAACCTGCCGTTCAAGCAGCTGGGCGACAAGGCCGAGCAGGGCATCAAGGACGCGCTGGCCAAGCTCTGAGCAGTCGCACGGGCCTGCAGCCCCGCCCGCCGACCCACTAGGTTCGTGGATGATGACCCCCTCTTCGACGGGAGCATTCATGGCAGCAAGAAACGGCAAGGCCGACTTCCACGACATCTACGACCAGCCCGATCCGCGCGCGTACTTTCGCGGTCTCGCGGGTCTGGACTACGAGATCCCGCAGCAGGCGCAGCCGGTCTTCGGCGCGTTGCTGGGCGCGCTGCGCGAGCGCGCACCGGTCGGAGAGGCGCCTCGGGTGCTGGACATCTGCTGCTCGTACGGCATCAACGCTGCGCTGCTTCGCCACGACGTGAGTCTGGATGACCTGTTCGACCGCTACACCAGCGCCGATCTCGACGGCATGTCCGCGGCCGAGCTTGCCGCCGTGGACGCCGACTTCTTCGCCGAGCGCCGGCGCACCGACCCGGTGTCGGTGTCCGGGCTGGACGCGGCGGCCAACGCCGTGACGTACGCCTGCCAGGTCGGCCTGCTGGAGCACGGCTGGGTCGAGAATCTCGAACGGGCCGCACCGTCTGAGGCGATGGCCGACGATCTCGCCGGCATCGACCTGGTCACGATCACCGGTGGAGGTTCGTACATCACCGAGCGCACCATTGGCCGGGTGGTGGAGGCTGGCCCGGCGGGCTCGCGGCCGTGGGTGGCGGCGTTCGTGCTGCGGATGATCGCCTACGACCGCGTCGCGGAGCGGCTGGAGCGGCTTGGCATGGTGACCGAGCGGCTGAGCCGGACGTTCCCCCAGCGCCGGTTCGCCTCGGTGTCCGAGCGCGATGCGGCCCTGGCTGACGTGTCGGCGCGGGGGCTGGACGTCGGGGGGCTGGAGGAGACCGGTCGCTACTACGCCGATCTCTACGTCTCGCGACCGGCCGCGGACGCGGCCAGTCAGCCGCTCGAAGGAGCTGCTGGACGCCTCGCTGTGGTCAGGGCGTCACTAGGACTGCTCGCAGGACGTCCAGCGAGGTGGGCACGGCGGCGTACCAGATGTTGCGGCCGCGGCGCTGGCTGCGAACCAGGCCCGCCCCGACGAGCACCTTCAGGTGGTGGCTCACGGTGGGTTGGCTCCTGCCCGCGGGCTCGACCAGGTCGCACGCGCACACCTCGCCGCCGGCGGCGGTCGCCAGCAGGCTCAGCAGTCGCAGCCGGACCGGGTCGGCCAGCGCGGCGAACTGCCGCGACAGCTGGTCAGCGTCGCCTGGTGACAGCAGCGTGGTCGTCAGCGGGGCACAGCAGGTCTGCACGGTTGGCGTATTCGTCGTTGCATGGGCCGTCGTATGCATCAACTTCGATACGTCGAACGATAGCATCGCCAGCATGCCCACCACGCCGATGCCTGCTTTGGCCTGACAGCCCGTTACGGTGCGCTGGTCACCCGGTCCAGGATGGCGTCGGTCACCTGCTGGGCTGCGTCGGTCGTGAAGATCCCCTGCGCGTGGGCCGACCCGTCGATCTCGAGAACCTTGTTGTCGCCGCCCGGAGCCTGGTCGATCTGCTGCTCGATGGAGTCGGCGAGCGACTCGTCCTTGCTGTAGATGAAGAACGTCGGCGCGCTGTCGAGGCTCTGCACCTCCCCGCCCGCGGGTGACAGCAGCACCAGCTGGTCGTAGAACCGCGGTCCGGAGCCAGCCGCCTCGATCACCGATGCTCCTCCGGCGCTGGCGCCCAGGAGCGCGACCTGCTTGGCGCCCTGTTCTTGCTTGAGCTGGTCGACCGCGGCCTCGAGGCTGTCCCGGGAGGTGTCCTCGACGGCGAACACCGACACCCCCACCTCGGCGAACTGCTCGGCCTGGGGTCGCCAGCTGGCGGCGTCGAACGAGGCGCCGTGGACCAGGACCACGCCGTCCTTGCCACTGCCCCACGCCAGCCCGTCGGTCCCGCCCACGTCGACCCGTTCACCCGAGCCATCGCCCTCGGCCGCAGGCTCATCCGGGGGAGCGCCGCTGTCTGCACTGCATCCGCTGACCACGAGGAGCAGCCCGGCGGTAGCGGCCAGGAGCCTTGTGGCTTTGCTGAGGGTCGAGTGGACAGCCGGCGGTGACACCCGGCCAGCGTTGCACACTCCTGCCGTTCAGGTCGGTGTCGACGCTGCCGACGCCGGACCAGTCCACGACGCCGGGGAACCGCCGCCACACCAGTCGCTGTCCGCCGCTGGTGCGCACCAGATCCGTCGCCGCATGCGTACCGCCGGGCAGCCTGCCCAGCCACTCGGCTGACGCGACGCCGACACTGTTGGCTATCCAGGCAAACTCGGCCGCGGATGGGCCGCTCCGTTGTCGCGCTTGTCCCGCGGTCAATGGCTCGCGGGGCATGTCCAGAGCGTACGTTTCGTGTGAACGGTAGCCTTCAAGGTGTGTGAACGGTAGTTCGACGCGGCGCCGGCCACTGGGTGCTCAGCAGCCCGCCGCTACTGTCGCCCGGGTGACGGCGGACGAGTCGGCCGGGGCGGTCGCTCGTGTCCCGAGCGCACCGACGCCACGAGGGCCGTTGGGCTGCTTGCCGGCGCCCGGACCATCCTGCCGATCCTCGTCGGGGTGGTCCCGTTCGGCTTCATCGTCGGGCTCACCGCGGTCCAGGTCGGGCTCGGACTGCCGGGCGCGGTCGTGTTCTCCGTCGTCGTCTACGCCGGAGCCGCTCAGCTTGCGGCGCTCAACCTGCTGGGCGCGGGCGCGTCGCTGCCGGTCGTCGTCGCCACCGCGCTCGTCATCAACGTGCGCTTCCTGCTCTACAGCGCCTCGCTCGCGCCGCACCTGGCCCAGCAGAGCCGCTGCCGGCGGCTGCTCGCCGCGTACCTGCTGACGGACCAGGCGTACGCGGTCTCGCTGGTGTGCTTTCGGGACCGGCTCGACCCCCGGTCTCGGTGGCGGTTCTATCTGGGCGCCGCGGTGGCGATGTGGCTCACCTGGCAGGCGTCCACGGTGGCGGGGGCGCTCGGCGGCGGGACCGTGCCGGCGTCGGTGCCGCTCGACTTCGCCGTCCCGTTGGCCTTCCTGGCGCTGCTGATCCCGAACGTCACCGACCGTCCGACGCTGGCGGCGGCGCTGGTGGCTGGGACAGTCGCGGTCGCCGCCGCTCCGCTGGGCAGTGGCGCGCTCCCGCTGGCCGCTGTGAGCGGCGTGGTCGTGGGCGGCGCTCTCGGGCTGCGTCAGGGGCAGTCGTGACCTCGGTGGCGGTGCTGGCAGCTGTGCTCGTCGGCCTCGGGACGGTGGTGCTCCGGGCTAGCGTGCTGGTCTTCGCCGAGCGTCTGGCGGACCTGCCGCCGCGGGTGCACGAGGTGCTGCGGATGATCCCGCCCGCCGCCCTCGCCGCCCTCGTGAGCCCTGCGCTGCTCCGACCGGAGGGACAGCTCGCCCCGCTCGCGCCCGAGGCGCTGGCCGGACTGCTCGCACTCGTCGTCGCGTGGCGGACCGGGAGCCTGCTGGCGACGATTCTGGTCGGCCTGGCCGCAGTCGTCGGGCTGCAGCTGCTTATCGGCTGAGTCTGGCAGGCTGGGCCCGAAGCCCCCGAGGAGGACGCTTGAGCGTCGGGTTCCTGGTCACGACCCTGATTGTGGTGGCGACGCCAGGCACCGGTGTGATCTACACCCTGGCGGCGGGGTTGGCGCGCGGGACCCGCGCCAGCGTGGTCGCCGCCCTCGGGTGCACGCTCGGCATCGTCCCGCACATGCTGGCTGCGATCACCGGCCTCGCCGCACTGCTGCATGCCTGCGCGGTGGCCTTCCAGGCGCTGAAGATTCTGGGCGTCGCCTACCTGCTCTACCGCGCCTGGGTGACGCTGCGGGAGAAGGGCGCGCTCACGGTGGAGTCGGACACCTCACCGCGATCAGCGTGGCAGGTCATCGGCTCCGGCATTCTCATCAACATCCTCAACCCCAAGCTGACGATCTTCTTTTTCGCGTTCCTGCCGCAGTTCGTCGGCACCGGGGAGACCGACACCACTGCGCGGATGGTCGAGCTCAGCGCGGTGTTCATGCTCGTCACGTTCGTCGTCTTCGCTGCGTACGGTGCGTTCGCCGCTCGTGTGCGCAGCCACATCGTGTCTCGGCCCCGGGTCATGACGTGGATGCGGCGTGGCTTCGCTGGGGCATTCGTCGCGGTCGGGGCCAGGCTTGCTTTCACGTCTCGGTGAGTCAGGTCCGGCGAACGCGTACGCCGCCAGACATGCCTCAAATCAGCCGTGCTCCCAGCGGGACACGGCGGTGCCCAGGGTCAGTGCACCGAGGCTCTTCGGTGCACCCGGCTCGTAGAAGACGTCGACGTCGGTGATGGTGAACCCGGCCGACGTCAGCAGACCAGTGATCGGCCTCGTGAGGTGACAGCCGCCGGCGAGCCTCTTCTGCACCGGCTCGAGGCGATGCTGCCAGCGCTGCACCCGATCGTGCGGCGCCAACCCGTGCTCGACGAAGTGCAGGACTCCGCCCGGTTTGAGGACCCGCCGAACCTCGCGCAGCGCTGTGGCGGCGTCAGGAATGGTGCACAGCGTCCACGTCGACAGCGCGGCGTCGTGGCTGTCGTCCGGGAACGGCAGGGACTGGCCGTCCAGTCCGGAGCGATGCACCGGGATCGAGGTGGCCGCCAGGCGCTTGCTGGCCAGCTTCCATCCGATGTCGGCGGGCTCGAAGGCGTCGACCCGACGGCCGCAATTGGGCCGTGCCCAGCAATTTGCGCGTCAACCCTCAGACTGGGTTTGTCAAGTCACACTGCGGCGCTCGGCGAGCTGGCCGGAGCGTCCAACATTCCGTGACGCCGCACGAGCCGGGGAGAGAAGCCCTGACTCATACAGGGGTCAGTCCCGCTCGGCGTCGGGATTTTCCGCGGTTGGGGTTCGGGCCTCGACGGCGCCACAGTGTCGCGGCCCGCCTCGGCTACGGGGGTCGGCGGCCGCGGCTGCCGCGGCGGCCATCCCTGCGCGTGCCCTAGGTGTGCCCTAAGTCTCGGCAAGTTAGGGCACAGGACGATCAATCGCGGACAGTGGAGCGGGGAGGTCGAACTTCCCTCTACCCCCCCTTTGACCTGCAACGACACAGGTCACAAGCATGGAGCGGGTGACGAGAATCGAACTCGCACTGTCAGCTTGGGAAGCTGATGTTCTGCCATTGAACTACACCCGCTGGCGCCCGGGTTCTGCCCGGGCGAGCAGCACGATACTACCGAGGCGGCTGCGCTAAGTTGCCCGCGTGCTGCTCTCTGACCGCGACATCAAGGCCGAGGTCGACGCCGGACGGGTCAGCCTCGAGCCGTACGAGGCCGACCTCGTCCAGCCGTCCAGCATCGACGTCCGGCTCGACCGGATGTTCCGGGTCTTCGAGAACCACCGCTACCCGCACATCGACCCCGCCGAGGAGCAGCCCGAGCTCACCCGCATGGTGCAGCCCAAGGGCGACGAGCCGTTCATCCTGCACCCCGGCGAGTTCGTGCTCGGCTCCACGTACGAGGTCGTCACCCTGCCCGACGACATCGCGGCCCGCCTGGAGGGCAAGAGCTCGCTCGGCCGGCTCGGGCTCCTGACACACTCGACCGCCGGCTTCATCGACCCTGGATTCTCCGGGCACGTGACCCTCGAGCTGAGTAACGTCGCCACGCTGCCGATCAAGCTGTGGCCGGGGATGAAGATCGGCCAGCTGTGCTTCTTCCGCCTGAGCTCACCTAGCGAGCACCCGTACGGGTCGGCGGTCTACGGCTCGCGCTATCAGGGCCAGCGAGGACCAACGCCGTCCCGTTCATTCGCGAACTTCCAGCGCTTCACTGGCTGACCGGCGTCAGTTCGGGTCGTCAGGCGGGCCGCTGCGGTGTCGCAGCCACCCGCTCGTACGCCGCCGTCTCGGCAGGGACACACCGGCGAAGCGTTCGTGGTGGCGCCGCGCGTCTCGGGTGCGGTCGATCACCTCTTGCTGGGCCAGGTAGTAGCTCATCTCGTCCATCGGGTTGCTCCTCTTCAAGTCGGGGTGGGGCCCGGGGATCAGGCGTGGGACAAGGAGATGTCGCCGGACACGGTGTTGACGTGCAGGGCCACGGCGTCCTCGCCCTCGGCGGGAGGGTCGCTGCCCTCGAGCGCCGTGTGGACGGTGCCGCTCAGGCTGTTGACGTCTAGCCAGACCGCGGTGCCCTCGACGACGCCCACCTGGACATCGCCCGATGCAGAGTTGACCTTCACGGTGCCGCGGCGCACCCGGCCGACCCGGTGATCTCCGGACGCGGTGTTGATCGAGACGTCGCCGCCCGCGTCATCGATGTCGACGTCGCCCGACCCCGTGTTGACCTGCACCGCACCGTCCGCCCGCTCCAGCCGGACGTCACCAGACCCGGTGCTCACCGTGCAGCCGCCGGCGACAAGCTGGACGAGCACGTCACCCGAGCCCGTCTCCACGCGCACGTCCAGGTCGGCGCGGTCGACCCGCGCGTCGCCCGAACCCGACTGCACCTTCGCCTCGCCGACATGGTCCAGCAGAACGTCTCCGGAGCCGGCGGTGGCACGCACCCGGTCGAGCCGGCCGGTGGTGCGCAGGTCGGCCGACTTGGTCGTCGACTCAAGGCTGGACCCGGCCGGCACACTGACCGCGATGCGCACGTCGGGGCTGCTGCGCAGGAACCCTGCCCCGGCGGTCGGCACGTCGATCACGATCTGGTCGCCGTGCTGGTCGACCGTCGTGCGCGCGATGAGGTCCAGCGCCTTGCTGTCGCCGTCGCGCGCCGGCCACAGCCGTACGGCTGTCCGGTCCGTTTCGACGGCGTCGACGCGCACGCTGCCGCCGCCGGTCTCGATGTGCAGGTGCACCGGGCGCGGGGTGTCGAACTCGCGGGTCAGGGCGGGTTGCTCAGGCATGGGTGTTCCTCTCGGGCTGGTGGAGCTGGACAGGTGCACGTGCGGGGTGGTCATCGGACCCACCCCTGTACACGGCGGGCCCGGCGCGGACCGAAACCCGCGCCCGCGCCGAACGGCAGCGACGACAGGTCGATGTCGACGTCGATCGCCCGCTCCCGGCTCGCCAGCCGCAGCGCCTGCACGATCCAGCTGTTCAGGGACTGGCCGCGACCGGCCGCGAGCTCCTCCGCGCGGGTCTTGACCGACTCCGGGATGCGCACGGTGATGCGGGCGACGGCGCCGTCGTCCTCGGGCTCGTCCGTACCGCTCTCCACGCCCCCAGAGACGTCGCCGGGAGGGTCGGGCTCGGCCGGCGCCGGCTCGGCGGTGACGACGAACTGCGGCTCACGGCCCTTCAGCCGCACCTCAACGGCACCGCCGGGCAGCTCGGTGGTGATCTCGGCCGCCGCGTCGGACAGCGCCTCCAGCATGGCCATCCGGACCGCGGAGTCCAGCGACAGCACCAGACGCTCAGCGGTAGCGCGGGCCTCGGGGCCCGCCGTCTCGGCGACGGCGGCGAGGTCTGCTCTGAGGTTTTCGATGTACGGCGCAAGGTCCATGACGCCACCGTGACACCATAATGACGTCATGGCAAGCCGCTATGACATCTGTATACCGTCACGAGGCGCTGGCTGTGGTGTCACGTGACGACGATGTGCGGCCGTGCAAGGCTGTCGGCCATGGACCTGGCACCGGCCGTCGCAGACGCTTTGCAGGCCGGCCGGCCGGTGGTCGCCCTGGAGTCGACGATCATCTCCCACGGGCTGCCGCGACCGGACAACCTGGCGGCCGCGCACGAGTTCGAACGGCTGCTGCTCGAGGACGGCGTGACCCCGGCGACCATCGCGGTGCTCGACGGGCAGGTCCGCATCGGCCTCGACGCCGACGGGCTCAAGCGCATCGCCTCCGACGACGTGTCCAAGGCCGGCGTCCGTGACCTGCCGGTGCTGCTGGCCACCGGCGGCAGCGGCGCCACAACCGTCGCGTCGACCGCACACCTGGCACGGCGGTCGGGGATCGACGTGCTCGCCACGGGCGGCCTAGGGGGCGTGCACCGCCTCGCGGTCCGCACCTACGACGAGTCGGCCGACCTGGTCACTCTCGGCCAGACCCCGATCACGGTGGTGTCGGCCGGGGTGAAGTCGATCCTGGACATCCCGGCCACCCTGGAGCGGCTGGAGACGCTGGGGGTGACGGTGCTCGGTTACCGGACCTCGCGGTTCCCGGCGTTCTGGCTGAGCGACTCCGGGCACGACCTGGACTGGCGCGTCGAGTCGCCGCAGCAGGTCGCGGAGGTGATGGCCGCTGGTGTGGCGCTGGGGCGCCACCAGGCCCTGCTGGTCGCCAACCCGCTGCCGACCGACGAGCAGCTCGACCCGCAGGCCCACGACGCAGCCCTTGACCGGGCGCTGTCGGCTGCCTCCGACCGGGGCATCCGCGGCAAGCAGGTTACGCCGTTCTTGCTGTCGCGGATGGTGCAGGAGACCGGTGGACGCAGCCTCGAGGTGAACCTGCGGATCGTGCGCGGCAACGTACGTCTCGCCGGTGCG
>JBBSMN010000082.1:0-12454 GCA_038233135.1 Propionibacteriales bacterium | reverse complement strand
CTGCCCTCCCCGCCCCCCGGTCTGCGGCGGCAGACACGGCTGTAGCTGAGCCCACTGTTCATCGGTCAGATCATGTCGATCGAGCATGCATCCGTGTCTACCGCGGGTCCACCACGGAACTTCGCGGGACACGCCCTAGTCGCCGCCAACGTCGACGCAATGAACTGCGCCATCGAGCTGGCCGACGACATCACCCCGGCAACTATCCTCGCGGTCCACAAAGCCCTGATGCACGAACAGGAACACGCAGATCCGGGGGCATTCCGCACCGAGCAGGTCTGGCTCGGCGGGTCGAGCACGTCACCTCACAACGCTGCCTTCGTCCCGCCCCATCACTCCCGGGTCGTGACCTCGATCGACGATCTCTGCGCGTTCATCGGACGTACCGACGTGCCACGATTGGCCCAGGCTGCGATCGCGCACGCGCAGTTCGGGACGATCCACCCCTTCAACGACGGCGACGGCAACGGACGTACCGGACGTACCGGACGCGTACACGCAATGCTCAAACAGGGTGGCGCCACGACGCTCGCAACAGTCCCGGTCTCGGCTAGCCTGCTGGACGACACCGACTCCTACTTCGCTGCCCTCACCGCCCACCGCGTTGGCGATCCCAGTCCGATCGTAGCCCGGTTCGCCGACGCCGCCTTCGCCGCGATCGGCAACGGCCGGCAACTCGCGAAGGGCCTCCTCGACGTCTACGAGCGCTGGTCTGCGTCGATAACGGCCCGGCGTACGGCCTCGGTCTGGCAGGTGCTGCCTTTGCTGCTCAGCCGACCGGCGGTCACCTCAGCCCTCACCCAGCAGACCACCGGACTCTCCCAGCCCGCGGCCGACAACATCATCGACCAGCTTCGTGAGGGTGGCGTCCTCACCCGGGCCGCCGGAGGCCAGCGGTACGTCGTCTGGGTCGCTTCCGACGTCACCCATGGCACTCGACGACTTCGCCGACCGTGCACGGCGGCGTTGATCGAGTGCAGCGATCGCCCACGAGAGCCTGAAATGCATCGCGGAATGGCCCTCAGCGCTGCAGAGCCACCTCACGGTCCAGCGCGCCCAACTTCTGCGGGTTTGCGGACGACGTAGAGCGCGGCGACCCTGCCGTCCGTACGACGAGGCCGTGGCGGAGCGGCTTGCAGACCTGCTGACCGCGGCCCGCGCGCATGGTCGGCGTGCCGGCGCGATGGACGCCATCATCGCCGCGACCGCGTTGGCGCACGAGCGGGTGGTGTGGACTCAGGACGCCGACTTCGAGGTCCTCGCAGCACTAGCACCTCAGCTGAGGGTGCACCGCGGCTGAGGCAGACTCACGCGGACTTGCGGGCAGCGGTCTTCTTCGCCGTCGACTTCTTCGTGCCGGTCCCGGTCCTGGCCGTGCTGGCAGCCTTCTTCGCCGGAGCCTTCTTCTTCGCCGAGTTCTCCTTGGCGGACGGATCGGCGCTCTCGTTGGCGACGGGCTTCTTGCCCTGCGCGGTCTCCACGCTCTTGCGCAGGGCCGCCACCAGGTCCACCACGTCGCCGCCGCCATCGGCCTCGGCGGTGTCCGGAGCGAGCAGCTCGTGCGAGTCCTCCCCCTCGAGCTTGGCCTCCACCAGCTGCTGCATGGCGACCTTGTACTCGTCCTCGTACTGCTCAGGCTCGAAGTCGGCCGCCAGGCTCTCCACCAGCGACTGCGCCATCGACAGCTCCTGCGGACGCAGGTCGATGTCGTCGGCCAGCCCCTTGAGCTCCGGCGCACGGACCTCGTCGGCCCACAGCAGCGTCTGCAACACGATGGCCTGATCGCGCACCCGCAGGATCGCCAACGTCTCCCGCTGGCGCAGCGCCACCTTGACCACGGCCATCCGCTCGGTGGTCTGCAGCGCCTCGCGCAGCAGCGCGTACGGCTTGGCAGCCTTGCCGTCGGGCTCGAGGTAGTAGCTCTTGTCCATCAGCATCGGGTCGACCTGGTGGGCCGGCACGAACTCCATGACGTCGATCTCGTGCCCACTGGCGACCGGCAACGCGTCCAGGTCGTCGGGGGTGATCATCACCATCCGCCCGTCATCTGACTCGTAGCCCTTGACGATGTCCCCGTACGTCACCTCGTTGCCGCAGTGCTCGCACGTGCGCTTGTAGCGGATCCGCCCGCCGTCGGCGCGATGCACCTGGTGAAAACGCAGGTCGTGGTCACCGGTCGCCGCGTACAGCTTGACGGGGATGTTCACGAGCCCGAACGAGACCGAGCCCTTCCAGATCGATCGCACTGCTCACCCTCCGGCTCTGTCGGCGCGCACAGCACGCGCCATCAAGGCAGCATGACGCGTAACGAGCGCGTTTGCCATCTTATCCAGCCCCACCAGCCCCAGGAGGCACAAAGAAGTGGCAGCAACCGACAGCGTGGAGGTCGATGGACGGCGGGTGCGGCTGTCCAACCTGGACAAGGTGCTCTATCCCGACGACGGCTTCACCAAGCACGACGTGATCAGCCACTTCGTCGCGGTGTCCGAGGCGCTGCTGTCCCAGTTGGACGGACGTCCGGCGACCCGTAAGCGCTGGCCAGACGGCATACGCGCCGCCGCCGGCGCGTTCTTCGAGAAGAACGTCCCCCGCGGCACCCCGTCGTGGGTGCGCAGCGTCGAGCTCGACTCGCCCGGAAGCACCCGGGCGCGCGAACGGGTGACCTACCCCGTGGTCGACTCGCTCGCAACGCTGGTCTGGCTGGCCAACCTGGCGGCTCTTGAGCTGCACGTCCCGCAGTGGCGGGTCGGCCCGCGCGGCGGGGTCCGGCGGCCCGACCGGTTGGTCGTCGACCTCGACCCCGGAGCGCCCGCCGGGCTGGCCGAGTGCGCGGAGGTGGCCCTGCTCGTCCGCGAACGACTGACCGCGGACGGGTACGACACCGTGCCGGTGACCAGCGGCAGCAAGGGGCTGCAGCTGTACGCGGCCGTGTCTGGCAGCCGGGACTCGGCGGTGGTGCGCGACTACATGCGCACCGTCGCACAGGACCTGGCCGGCGCCCACGGCAGGCTGGTGGTGGCGCGCATGGACAAGTCGGCCCGCGCGGGCAAGGTCTTCATCGACTGGAGCCAGAACGACTCGGCCAAGACCACCATCGCGCCGTACTCGCTGCGCGGCCGCGACCGGCCCTGGGTGGCGACGCCGCGGACGTGGGCCGAGGTGGAGGACGCGGGCTCACTGACCCAGGTGCTTGCGGCCGATGTCCCCGACCGTCTCGCCGACCTGGGCGACCTGGCAGCACCGGTGGCGGGGCAGTGACGGGCGGGGCAGTGACGGGCGGGGAGCGGACCCATACGGGATGATGGGTGCGACGAACTCATGGTGACGTCCCCGCAACCGATCGTGGAGCCCTGGCCCCTGTGAACGCTCGATCCGCTGCTGCACCGCGACCCCGCGTCGGCGTGGTCGGCTCGGGCGTGTCCGGGCTGACCGCCGCCTACGTGCTGCGCGGCAGCCACCACGTGACGGTCTTCGAGGCTGCGGACCGTCTCGGCGGGCACGCGCACACCCAGGACGTCACGGCCAGCGACGGACGCAGCTATGCCGTCGAATCCGGCTTCATCGTCCACAACGACCGCACCTACCCGCTGCTGCGCAAGCTGTTCGCCGAGCTCGACGTGCCGGTGCGGGCCACTGAGATGTCCATGAGCATCCGCTGCGACGGCTGCGGCCTGGAGTACGCGGGCGGTCGCGGAGCTGCCGGCATCATAGCCCAGCCCCGCCGGCTGGCCGACCCCCGCTTCATCGGTTTGCTGATCCAGGTGCGCCGCTTCCAGCGGCTGGCCGCCCGGTTCCTCGCCAGCGGCCCAGACTCGGACCCCAACAGCGACCCAGACCCGGTCACCTACGGCGACTTCCTGCGCAGGAACGGCTTCAGGGACTACTTCGTACGCCACTACGCGGTGCCGGTGGTGTCGTGCGTGTGGTCGTCTGGGCACGACGTCGCGCTGGACTATCCCGCGCACTACCTGTTCCGCTTCCTCGAGCACCACGGCTTCCTCAGCCTGCGCGACGCACCCCAGTGGTACACCGTGGTCGGCGGGTCACGCACCTATGTCGACGCGGTCGCCAAGGCTGTCGGCGACGTCCGCGCGGCCACCGGGATCCGGGCCGTCACCCGCAAGCCCGACGGGGTGGAGCTGCTCGACGCCCACGGCGACACCCACGTGGTCGACAAGGTGGTGCTGGCCACGCACGCCGACGACGCCCTGGCGCTGCTGACAGACCCGAGCGACGACGAGCGCCAGGTGCTGGGGGCCTTCGGGTACTCCCGCAACGAAGCGGTGCTGCACACCGACCCGTCGGTGCTGCCGCGAACACCGCGGGCACGGGCGTCGTGGAACTACCACCTGCAGCGCTGTGACGAGCGGCGCGAGCAGACCCGCGTGGGCTACTGGATGAACCGCCTGCAGGGCTACGAGGACGCCGCCGACAGCTTCGTGGTCAGCCTCAACGACACCGACCGGGTCGATCCTGCGCGCGTGATCGCGCGGATGGACTACACCCATCCCGTCTACACCGCACAGGCGTTGGCCGCACAGACGCGGCTGCACGAGATCGGCAGCGACCGCACCGCATACGCGGGCGCCCATCACGGCTGGGGCTTCCACGAGGACGGCTGCCGCTCAGGCGTCGAGGCCGCCCGCCGGCTCGGGGCCACCTGGTGAGCGCGCACACAGGCACCAGGGTGGGCCGGGTCACCGCCACCGCCACCGCCACCGCCACCACCACCGCCACCGCCACCGCGGCTGCCGGCACGCCCACCCGGCCCAGCCCGCCCGACCTGCCCGCTCTCGCCGACGGGGTCGTCACGCACGACCGGCGCGTGCCACTGCGCCACCGCTTCCGGTACCGCGTCTACCAGTGGCTCGTCGACGTCGACGCACCGCCGGTGCTGCCGCACTGGCTGCGGCCGTTCGCCTCCTTCGAAAGCGCCGACCACCTGGGCTCGCCCGACCGTACGATCCGCGCCAACCTGGAGGCCTTCTGCGGCCACGAGGGCGTCGACGTGACCGGTGGGCGCATCATCATGCTGGCCAACGCCCGCGTCCTCGGGCACGTGTTCGACCCGCTCAGCGTGTTCTGGTGCCTCGACGACGCAGGGGCGGTGCGCTGCGTCGTCGCCGAGGTGCACAACACCTACGGCGAACGGCACGCCTACCTGCTCGACGTCGACGCGGCCGGTCGCGCCAGCGCCGACAAGGCGTTCTACGTCTCCCCGTTCTTCACCGTCGAGGGCCGCTACGACCTGCGCTTCCTGCTCGACCGCGAACGGGTGGCCACGACCATCCGGCTCCGACAGGACGGGCAGACCGTCTTCAGCGCCGCATTCACCGGGTCGCTGCGCCCGGCGACACCGGGTCGGCTGGCGTCGCTGCTGGTGCGGCGTCCGTTCATGACCCAACGGGTCAGCCTGCTCATCCGCATGCACGGCATCTGGCTGTGGCTGCGACGACTGCCGGTGGTACCTCGCAAGACGCACCGCCACCAGGAAGGACTGCGATGACCACCACCTCACCCGCAACCGGCACGGATCGGTTGGGCCCGGATCCCTCGGGCCCGGATCCCTCGGGGGTCGTGAGCCTGCGGGCTGCCGTCATCCCGGCGCCGCGCGAGGAACACTGGCCCGGGCTGGCGACCGCCCCTCGGGCCGCGCTGCAGGCACCGGTGGCGCGCGGCATCGTCGCCCGGGCCGTACGCCGGCTGCCGGTGCGCATGCAGTTCCCCGACGGCAGCCACTGGGGCGCCGGCGGAGCCGACGCGCCGACCATGCTGATGCTGCGGCCGGACCTGGTGTTCGCCCGGCTGGGAGCGCAGTTCCGGGTCGGGTTCGGCGAGGCATACATGGCTGGCGACTGGACCACCGCGCCGGGCACCGACCTGGCTGACCTCCTCGCCCCGTTCTCGGAGCGGCTCACCGAGCTGGTGCCCAAGCCCCTGCAGAAGATGCGCGGCGTGGTCGACGGTCAGCTGCCGGCGCACGAGGAGAACACGGTCCGCGGATCGCGCCGCAACATCTCCCGCCACTACGACCTGTCCAACGACCTGTTCGCACGGTTCCTGGACCCCACCATGACGTACTCGTCGGGGTGGTTCGCCGACACCATCCGGGACGAGGTCGACCTCGACCTCGAGCGCGCCCAGCTGCGCAAGATGGACGGCATCCTCGACCACGCCCACGTCGGCGACGGCACCCGGGTGCTCGAGATCGGCACCGGCTGGGGCGCGTTGGCCCAGCGCGCGGCCGAGCGTGGCGGGCTGGTCACCACCGTGACGATCTCGCAGGAGCAGCGGGAGCTGGCGCAGGAGCGCATCGCCGCCGCGGGGCTCTCCGACCGGGTGGAGGTGCGCCTGGAGGACTACCGCCACGTCGCCGGCGAGTACGACGCGATCTTGAGCGTGGAGATGATCGAGGCCGTCGGTGAGCGCTTCTGGCCGACGTACTTCGCCACCCTGGACCGGCTGCTCGCGCCGGGCGGACGGGTCGGGCTGCAGTCCATCACCATGGCCCATGACCGCATGCTCGTGACCCGCCGGTCGTACGGCTGGATCCACAAGTACATCTTTCCCGGCGGATTGATCCCGTCGCTGCAGGCGATCGACCAGACCCTCGCGGGGCACACCACGATGCGGGTGCTGGAGCGGCGTGACCTCGGGTGGCACTATGCCGAGACGCTGCGGCAGTGGCGGCGACGCTTTGGCGACGCCTGGCCCGACATCGCCACGCACGGCTTCGACGAGACCTTCCGACGGATGTGGGACTTCTACCTGGCCTACTGCGAGGCGGGCTTCCGCAGCGACTACCTCGGTGTCAGCCAGCTGTCGATCGGCCGCCAGCCACGCTGAGCCGAGCGTCCGCGCCTCGGCCCAACTCAGGCGACGAGGCCGGTGATCCGCTCGACTGCTCCGTCGAGGCTGAAGACTCGCTCCACCGCGGCGGCAGAGTCGGTGTGGTCGATGGTCGGCTGCCAGCCGGGGCCGCCGAGGAGCACAACCAGCTCCGGGTCGCGTCCTCGTACGGTGACCAGGTTGGGCAGGTGCCCAGTCGAGGTCAGGCTGGACCACAAGAACACCACCCGAGGACTGGCCTGCTCCACGGCGAATGCCAGTGCCTCGTGCGGAGTACGGGCCCCCAGCACCCGGGTGCCGATGCAGCGCTCGGACAGCACCGCGGCCAACGCCGAGAGGGGCAAGGCGTGCTGCTCGTCGGCCGAGCTGGCCAGCAGGACGGGGGCGTAGAGCTCGCGTTGGCTCCTGCCCTGTCGTACCCGCCGGTGCAGCTCGGTGGTGATGCACTCGCTCGCCAGGTGCTCGGCGGCGATGCCGAGCTGGCCGATCTCCCATCGCTGGCCGACCGTGACCAGGAATGGCGCCACAACAGACGACCAGCCGGCAAGGACCCCCGATCGGTCGAAGACCTGCGAGACCATGCGGCTCAACGTGGGAGCGTCCAGCTGTTCGACGGCCGCCATCATGTCGGTCACCGTCATCGAGACCTCGCGATCGCCGGCCCCTGCACCCACGCCGTTGCTGTCGCTGACCGGCACCTCACCGTCCGAGACCCGCTGGGCGACGCGAGCGGCGTGCGCCGAGGGCACGCCCTCGGCGATCAGCTGGCTCATCTGGGCCACGCGGGCGACGTCCTGCTCGCTGTAGCGACGGTGCCCGCCGGCCGTACGCAGACTGGGGCCCAGACCGTAGCGGCGATCCCAGGTGCGAAGGGTCGGCGTCGCGATGCCGAGCCGGCGAGACACGGCGCCGACGCCCCACACGATGCCGACCTCGGTCTCCGGCGCCACCGCCGGGTCGGGCGGGACACCTGGGGATCGGTCTAGCCCCAGCGCCTCCACGTCGTCGCGATCGGCCACGGGTTCCATTCTCCAACGACCCGCGGGGGGTCGCCACCGGAAGCGAACTCGACGAGAACGAACCCGTTCGGGGGTTGCGTTATGAACAAGTCCTGCGTAGGTTTTGCATCGCTTCCCACAGCGACGAGAGGTGCAAGGGACATGGCCAACATCGCCCGGCTGCCGATGCCGCTGCTCGACGTCTACGACTGGCAGTTCGAGGGAGCGTGCCGCGACGCCGACCCGGCACTGTTCTTCTCCCCCGAGTCCGAGCGCGGCCCGCGACGGTCCGCCCGCGAGAACGCCGCGAAGATGTACTGCAACCGTTGCCCGGTGGTGCGGCAGTGCCTGCGACACGCCCTTCGGGTGAAGGAGCCCTACGGCGTGTGGGGCGGCCTCACGACCTCCGAACGAGCCACGGCCGATGCACCGGCCGTCGCGGTCTGACGCCCGGCCACCGGGTTCTCACTCCCAGAAAACGCTCTGCACCACCATGCGGGCCCGGCGCGCAGCGCGCCGCCACTCCTGGCTCACCCGCTCACTGTCCAGCGGCGACCAGCCCATCAGGTAGGCCACCCCGGCACGGTCCCGCAGGTTCGTGGGGAGGGCGTCGGACGGGCGCCCGCGTACTTGGGCGACAGCGTTGCGCAGGCGCTGACCCAGCCGCCAGGACCGGACGAGGTCGTCGGCGTCTGGCCGGCTCAGCAACCCCGCTTCGACCGCGGCGTCGAGGGCCGGCACCGTTCGGGTCGTCCGCAGCCCCGGGACCTGGCCGGCATGTCGCATCTGGAGCAACTGCGCCGTCCACTCCACGTCGGTCAGCCCGCCGGGTCCCAGCTTGAGGTGCGCCGCCGGGTCGGCACCGCGAGGCAACCGCTCGGCCTCCATCCGCGCCTTGATGCGGCGCACCTCGTTGACAGAGCGGTCGTCCAGACCGCGCTCCGGCCAGCGCAACGGGTCAATCAGGGCCCGGAACCGCGCGCACACCTCGGGGTCGCCGATCACGACCTCAGCGCGCAGCAGTGCCTGGGTCTCCCACGGCTGCGACCAGCGCGCGTAGTACGCCCCGTACGACGCCAGGCTGCGCACGAGGGGCCCCTGCCGTCCCTCCGGGCGCAGCCCCGCGTCCAGCTCCAGCGGCGGTGCGGCACTGGGCAGGGCCAACATCCGGCGCATCTCCGCCGCGACCGCGTGCGCGGCCGCGGCGGACGTGCGCTCCTCGGTGCCGGCGACCGGCACGTACACGAACATCACATCGGCGTCGCTCGCGAACCCCATCTCGTGCCCACCGAGCCTGCCCATCGACACCACTGCCAGCCGCACCAGCAGGGGACGCCGCTGCTCCGCCTCGACCGCCGCCGACGAGGCGGCGAGCGCGCCGGCGATGGTCGCAGTGGTGACATCAGTCAGCGCCTCCCCCACCTCGTCGCCCGGGAGCATGTCGAGGACGTCACCCACAGCGATGCGGCACAGCTCACGGTGCCGCATGGTCCGCACAGCCGCGATAGCCGCGGCGGGGTCGGTGTGCCGCTTCGCGGCGGCAGCCATCTCCGTGCCCAGGGCCTGCGCCGTGCGCGGACGCAGACCCGCACGATCACCGAACAAGGCGACCGCCTCCGGCGTGCCCAACAACAGGTCGGTCGCCAACCGGCTGCCGTTGAGGACCCTGGCGAGCTGCTCGGCCGCCTCGCCCTCGTCTCGGAGGCGCTGGAGATACCAGTGGGTGCCTCCCAGCCGCTCGGACACCTTGCGAAATGCCAGCAGCGCACCGTCGGGATCCGGGCCCTCGGCGAACCAGCCCAGCATCGCCGGCAGCAGCTGCCGCTGGATGGCCGCACGCCGCCGAACGCCGCTGGTCAGCGCCTCGAGGTGGGCGAGCGCCCCGCGCGGGTCCCCGTACCCCAGCGCGACGAGCCGCTCCCGCGCAGCCTCGGGGCTTAGCCGCAGCTGACCGGCCGGCAGCGCGGCGACGGCCTCGAGCAACGGCCGGTAGAACAGCTTCTCGTGCAGCCGGCGCACCTCACGACTGCACTCCTGCCACTGGCTGCGCAGCCCCAGCACCGGCTTCGTGCGGTGGCCCAGCGCTCGCCCCAGACGTCGCAATGACTCCTCGTCGTCGGGCACAACCTGGATTCGACGCAGCTGCCACAGTTGCAGCCGGTGCTCTAGCCCCCGCAGGAACCGGTACGACTCGCCGAGCGCGGCACCGTCCTCGCGGCCCACGTATCCCCGGGCGGTCAGGGCGCCGAGCCCGCCCAGGGTGCTCGGGGCACGCACCTGGTCGTCGCCTCGACCGTGTACCAGCTGCAGCAGCTGGACGGCGAACTCGACGTCACGCAGCCCTCCCGAGCCGAGCTTCAACGCCCGACCCGCCTGGTCGGCCGGGATGTGGTCCACGACCTTGCGCCGCATCGCCTGCACCTCAGCGACGAATCCGGGTCGCTCGGCGGCGCGCCAGACCATGGCATCGACCGCCGCGGCGTACTGCTGGCCGAGCTCGGGGTCACCCGCAGCAGGGCGGGCCTTCAGCAGTGCCTGGAACTCCCAGCTGCTTGCCCATCTGTCGTAGTAGCCGGTGTGGCCGCTCAGCGTGCGGCTGAGCGGTCCCGACCGGCCCTCGGGGCGAAGCGCTGCATCGACCGGCCAGATCGTCCCCTCGGCGGTGTGCTGCGAGCAGATGCGCATCATCGCGGCCGCGAGCTGTGCGGCGGCTCTGGCTGCCGCGTCGTCGCCGGTCCCTTCGGTAGGCTCGTGGACGAAGACGACGTCGACGTCGCTGACGTAGTTGAGCTCGCGGGCGCCGCACTTGCCCATCGCCACGACCGCCAGCCGGCAGCGCCCGGCCTGGCTCGGCAGCTGCTCTTGGGCCTGGCGCAGGGCCACCTCGAGGGTGGCGTCGGCCAGGTGGGACAGCGTCGCGGCCACCTCGTCGACGGGTCTGCCGCCGGTGAGATCGTCGGCCGCGATCAGCTGCAGGCGGCGGCGGTAGGCGACGCGGAGCCCGTCCGCACCGGCGGCGGCCTGTGCGTCCTCGACCAGCGGTGGCGGTGCCGGAGCTGCTGACGCCAGATCGTGCCAGTGCTCGGGGTGCACGCGCAGGTGGTCGCCCAGCGCGAGGCTCGATCCGCACACCGCCGTCAGCCTGTGGAGCAGCGGCTCGTCCTCGACCAGGGCCGCGCGCAGCGCCGCCGCTGCACCGGAGGCGGTCACGAGCCCGGCGAGACCACACAGGGCGGCATCAGGATCGGCTGCCGCCGCAACCTGGTCAAGGACGACGTCGAGCGCCGGCTCGTCCAGCCCCAGGGCCTCCAAGTGATGGTGGGCGGCCGGGTCCTGCACGCCGATGCGGGCCAGCCGACCGGCGCTGACCGCCGGCGGGGTGGTGCTCATCGCAGCACTGAGCACTGCGCGGCGAACCCGAAAGCGAGCGGTTGCCAGGCGTCGCGCAGCCGTGACTCCGCCGGCTCCAGGGCAGCCAGCAGGCGCTCCTCGGCTGGACCCGGTTCGTGGCCCGCGTTGTCCATCCAGGCCCGTACGACTGCGGCACCCGCCTCGGGATGGGATTGGATCCCCCACGCCGCAGAGCCGACCCGCATCGCCTGCACCGCACCGCCGGAGGTGTGCGCCAGTGCCGTCGCGGTCGGCGGCAACGCGGTCACGACGTCGACGTTCCACTGCACCGCCACCGGCTGCTCGTACCCGCCCGCGCGCACCAGCGGGCCGAACAGCGGGTCGTCGGCCGCCTCGGTCGTCCAGCCGACGGGCAGCAGGTCGCACTGCCGGCCGGAGCCGTTGACGTCCGCGCGCCCACCAGCCGCGACCGCAAGCAGCTGGTGGCCCAGGCAGATGCCGAGCGTCGGCACCCCGGTACCCACCGCCTCGCGGACCAGCGCCTTGGTCGGTGTCAACCACGGACAGTCCGCGTCGTCGCTGGCGCCCATCGCGCCCCCCAGCACCAGCAGGCCGGCGTGTTGGTCCAGGCTCGCCGACAGAGGGTCGCCGTCGTAGGCGCGGCGGACGTCGAGCAGCACACCGGCCTCGGCCAGCCACTCGCCGAACCACGCCGGGGGGCACTCGTCCTCGTGCTGCACGACGAGGACAGGTCGGATGACGCTCACGCCGCGACATTAGCCGCCGCGGCGTTGGCTCGGTGGCCGCCCGTTCCGCCCGCGCGCACCCGTACGGCCCGCGGCCCGTCCGCGCCCCGCGGCTGCGCGCTGCGCGCTGCGCCGCCACGTGGGCGCGGTCAGCGGCGCGCGGACTCAGAGCAGCGGCAGCATCGAGTCGAGCTCGAACTGGCTCACCTGACGGCGGTACTCCTGCCACTCGACGCGCTTGTTGCGCAGGAAGAGGTCGAACACGTGCTCGCCCAGCGTCTCGGCGACCAGCTCGCTGGACTCCATGACCGAGATCGCCTGGTCGAGGTTGTGCGGCAGCGGCTCGATGCCGAGGGCGTGGCGCTCGCGGTCGGTGAGCGACCAGACGTCGTCCTCGGCCTCGGCCGGCAGCTCGTAGCCCTCCTCGATGCCCTTGAGCCCGGCGGCGAGCAGCAGCGCGTACGAGAGGTAGGGGTTGCAGGCGGCGTCGATGGAGCGCACCTCGACCCG
>JBBSMN010000081.1:0-12456 GCA_038233135.1 Propionibacteriales bacterium | reverse complement strand
CGCGGCAAGGGCGCCGCCATCATCGCGCTGGTCGGCTTCGCCACGTTCTTGTTCAACTTCGTCGGCATCAACCTGCTCGTCTCAGGCCTACACTCCTACGCCTTCTGAGGCGGACCCGGCGGATCGTCGTCGCCGCCCGGTCGTTTGCTGCGACGTTCGCGCTGCTCAATCCGCCACAGGAAGTCGGGGTCGTCGTCGGGTCCGACAACCCGCGGGCGGGGCCGCGGCGGCGGCCCGGCCTTGGGTGCCTCGCGACCCCCGAGAAACCGGGCCAGCGGACCAGCCAGGGGCACCAGCACCACCACGAACCAGGCTGGTTTGGGCAGCGTACGGACGGCGCGGGCCGGTGTGGCCACGACGTCGTACAGGCAGTAGACACTGAGCCCGACCGCCACAAGTACCACGAGCGCCTTCAACACCCCCCCAGCGTAGGTCGAGATCGGCAGTCGTGCGCCGGGGCGGGCAGATGTGCGGCGAATCGCGCCCGGTCGCCGTGTCAGGCTGGGCCCATGTCGTACGACGCCGTCCCTACGACTGCCGGCAGGACCAATGGCCCCACGCTGGTGACCCTCGACGACGTGCGTGCTGCCGCGGTGCGGGTCGTCGGCAGCTGTCTGCGCACACCGCTGCTGCCGGCGCGCTGGGGCGGCAACGGGGCGACCTGGGTCAAGCCCGAGTCGCTGCAGCCGACCGGCGCATTCAAGCTGCGCGGCGCCACCAACGCCGTCGCGTGGATGAGCTCGACCCAGCGGGCGCGCGGCGTCGTGACGCACTCGTCGGGCAACCACGGCAGCGCGCTCGCGTACGCCGCCCGGCAGGTCGGGGTTGCCGTCACTGTGGTGGTGCCGCATGGCGCGCCGCAGGTCAAGGTCGACCGGATCGCCGCGGTCGGCGCCGAGCTCGTCCGGGTCGATCCAGCCGACCGGGCCACCGTCTGCGCCGAGATCGCCGAACGCACCGGCGCCGTGGAGATTCCGCCGTACGACCACCCGCACGTGATCGCCGGCCAGGGCACGGTCGGGCTCGAGATCGCCGAAGACCTGCCCGACGTGCAGACCGTGCTCGTGCCCGTAGGTGGCGGGGGGCTGATCTCCGGCGTCGCCGTGGCGCTGCGCTCGCTCGTTCCCGGTGTCCGCATCATTGGCTGTGAGCCGGAGCTGGCCGGTGACGCCGCCGCGAGCCTGCGCGCCGGTCACCGGCAGGTGCTGCCGGTCGCGGACGCTGCGCGCACGGTGGCCGACGGGCTCCGGGCGACCGCGCTTGGCGAGCTCACCTGGCCGCACGTGCAGGCACTGGTCGACGACATCGTGACCGTCGAGGAGTCGGCCATTGCCGCCGCCGTGCGCGTGCTCGCCGCCGGCTCACGGCTGGTGGCCGAGCCCAGCGGGGCGGTCGCCGCCGCCGCGCTGCTGACGCGGTCGGACCGGTTGCCGGGTGGGCGTACGGTCGTTGTCATGAGCGGGGGCAACGTCGACCCACGGTGGTACGCCGAGACGCTCTGCGGGGAGGCGAGATGCGACCGCTGATCATGTACACCATCGCGCGGGTGTGGCTGTTCATGATCACCTTTGGGCTGCTGTGGGTGGTCTGCGCGCGCTGGCTGCAGTGGAACCAGACGACGGTGCTGGGGCTCGCCCTGGCGTCCCTGCTGCTGTCGGGGGTGGCGTCGCTGTGGCTGCTGCGGGGCCTGCGTGCCCAGCTGTCGGCGAGCGTCCAGACCCGGGCGCGCAGGGTCAGTGCCACGCTGGAGGCGTCCAGGCGGGCCGAGGACGACGGCTGACCCCCGGGGTCCACCCCCACCCGCCAGCCAGAGCCCCGCCCTCGCGCTAAGCCACGTAAACGTGGCGCAGCGGGCCTTTGCGGGGGGCGCACGCCACGTAAAGGGCTCGGCGGCCACGTTTACGTGGCGCGCGGCAGCCGGCCACCGGGTCAGGCGAGCCACAGGCCCAGCGCTAGCCCGCCCGCCCAGACCAGCTCGGCCCGGCCGGTGGTCCGCAGAACCGGCACGAGCGCCGCCCCCCGCGCCCCTCCCAGCATCGTCGCGCAGGCCCGCACCTGCAGCGGGAGAGCGGCGACCGCGAGCAGCGCCAGCGGGGTCCGGGTGGCGAGGAGCGCCACCATCACCAGAGCGACCAGGTGCAGACCGACGTACAGCGACCGCGTACGTGGCTCACCCAGCCGGACCGCGAGGGTCGCCTTGCCGGCACCCCGGTCGGTCGGCACGTCACGCAGGTTGTTGGCGACGAGGATCGCGCAAGCAAGCGCGCCGACGGCGACCGCGGCGAGCACGCTGACTCCGGTCACCCGCCCGGCCTGCACGTATGTCGTGCCGCACACCGCGACCAGCCCGAAGAAGCAGAACACGAACACCTCGCCCAGCCCGAGATAGCCGTACGGCCGCGAGGTGCCGGTGTACGCCCAGGCGGCGGTGATGGCGGCCGCCCCTACGAGCAGCAGCCACCACGTGGTCAGCGAAGCCAGCAGCGCCCCTGCGACGGCGGCGACAGCCAGCGCGACGACGGCCGCGCGTCGCACCGCAACCGCAGCGGCGGCACCCGACCCGACCAGCCGCATCGGCCCGACCCGGTCGTCGTCGGTGCCGCGGATGCCGTCGGAGTAGTCATTGGCGTAGTTGACGCCCACCTGCAGTGCCAGCGACACCACCAGGGCCAACACGGCCCGGCCGGGGGCGAAGGCGTCGGCGAACGCGGCCGCGCCGCTGCCAGCCACCACCGGCGCCACGGCAGCAGGCAGGGTGCGGGGCCGGGCCCCCTCGATCCACTGCGTGAGGTCGGCCACGCCTGCATCAAACCAGCCGCTTGCGTAGCGTGCTCGGTTGTGACTCTGCGACCCGTCGGCGGCCAGCCCTACGAGCTCCTTGAGGAGCTGCGCGGCTGGTGGCAGGCGCCCGATGGCCCGCTGGTGGTGCGTACGTCGGGCAGCACCGGAGCCCCGCGAGCCGTGCAGCTGTCCCACCCGGCGCTGCTGGCGTCGGCCAGCGCCAGCCAGCGACGTCTCGGCGGGCCGGCCGCCTGGGTGCTGGCCCTGCCCACCGACTTCGTCGCCGGCCTGCAGGTGTTGGTGCGGTCGCTGCTCGCCGGGACCGAGCTGGTCCTGCTGGCCGACCAGCGTGGAGATCCGCCGCAGGACTGGGCCGGAGGTCTGGCCGCCGCCCGGCGCGCAGCCGACCAGGCGGGCGTCGCCCGGTGCTGCACCGCGCTGGTCCCTACCCAGCTGCACCGGTTGGCCGTGTCCGACCGGTTGGGCGAGCTGGCCGGCTTCGACACCGTGCTCGTCGGTGGCGCTGCCGCCGACCCTGACCTGGTCGGCAGGGCACGCGACGCCGGCGTGCGCGTAGTCACCACGTACGGCCTGGCGGAGAGCTGTGGTGGCTGCGTCTACGACGGCGACCCGCTGGACGGCGTCACCGTGCGGGTGGGCGACGACGGCACGGTCCAGCTGTCCGGGGCGGTGCTTTTCGACGGCTACGCGGACGACCCGGCAGCCACGACGGCGGCACTCACCGACGGCTGGCTGCGCACCGACGATCTCGGTCGCATCACCGCCGATGGCCGGCTGCAGGTGCTGGGTCGCGCCGACGACGTGGTCGTGAGCGGCGGTGTGAACGTGCAGTTGCCGGCCGTCGAGGAGGTGCTGCGCAGGCAGCACCAGGTCGACGAGGTCGCCGTCGTCGGGGTCGAGGACGCCGAGTGGGGGCAGCGGATGGTGGCGGTCGTGCGGCCGGCCGCCGAGGGCTCGCCGCCCGACCTGCAGGCTCTGCGGGCATACGTCGCCGCCACCTTGCCGCGCGCCTGGGCGCCCCGGGCGCTGATGTGCGTCGACCGGCTGCCGCTTCTCCGCAACGGAAAGGTCGACCGGCTGGCCGCACGGGACCTGGCCAGGCGCACTGTCGCGCGGACGCCCTAGCCTTCGACGGGTGCACCCGCCCGGCAAGCAGGAGACGGCGCCGGCGGCGTACGCCATCGGGCTGCGCGCGAGCTTCCGCGGCATCTCAGTCCGCGAGGGCATGGTGTGGCGCGGGGTCGTGGGCTGGGCGGAGTTCGCGCCGTTCGCCGACTACGACGTCGGCGCATCCGTCGCCTGGTGGCGCAGCGCGGTCGAGGCGGCCGACATCGGCTGGCCGGCCGCGCGGCGCGACTCGGTGCCGGTCAACTGCACCGTCCCGGCCGTGTCGCCCGACCGAGCCCGCGAGCTGGTGCTCGCGGGACACGGCTGCCGCACCGCGAAGGTCAAGGTCGGCGAGCGCGGGCAACATCTGGCTGACGACCTGGCCCGGGTCGAGGCGGTTCGCGACGCCCTCGGCACAGACGGCAGGGTGCGCATCGACGTCAACGGCGCCTGGCAGGTGGACGAGGCGGTGCACGCCGTCGGCGAGCTCGCCCGCGCCGCGGGCGGCCTGGAGTACGTCGAGCAGCCCTGCGCCTCCGTCGAGGAGCTGGCGGCCGTGCGGCGGCGGACCGATGTGCTGGTGGCCGCGGACGAATCGATCCGCCGCGCCGCCGACCCGTACCTCGTGCGCGACCTTGACGCCGCCGACATCGCGGTGCTCAAGGTCGCGCCGCTGGGGGGCGTGCGTGTCTGTCTCGACATCGCCGAGCGGATCGAGCTGCCGGTCGTGGTGTCGTCGGCGTTGGAGACCTCCGTCGGGCTCGCGGCCGGGCTGGCGCTCGCGGCGGCGCTGCCCGAGCTGCCGTACGCCTGCGGGCTGGGGACTGCGAGCCTGCTTAGCCAGGACCTCACCGCCGAGCCGCTGCGGCCGGTCGACGGCTCGCTGGCGGTGCGCCCGGTGTCGGTGGACAGCGACCTGCTCGCGGCCGCTGGGGCGGCCGGGCCGGTGGCGCGGCGTTGGGCCGAGCGGCTGGAAGCGGTGTCCGGGGCCGCGCGCGAGGCACGTGCGGCGCCGGGTGGGCGGGCATGAACGACTCGACCCGGCTCGCGTGGCTCGTCGTCGACGAGCTGGTGCGCCACGGTGTGCGGGACGCCGTGCTGGCCCCCGGCTCGCGCTCGGCGGCACTCGGCCTGGCCCTGCATGCCGCTGACGCCGCGGGACGGTTGCGGCTGCATGTGCGCATCGACGAGCGCAGCGCCGGCTTCGTGGCCCTGGGGCTGGCGCGGGGGTCGCACCGCCCCGTACCCGTGGTCACCACCTCGGGCTCTGCCGTCGCGCACCTGCATCCCGCCGTGCTGGAGGCCCATCACAGCGGTGTCCCGCTCATCGTGGTCTCCGCGGACCGGCCGGCGCAGCTGCGGGGCAGCGGCGCCAACCAGACCACCGATCAGGTGCGGCTATTCGGGTCCGCGCTTCGATGGAGCGCCGACATCCCGGCCGGGGCCGTGGCCGAGGGGCTCGGCGCCGCCGCGGTCGCCGCGTGGCGGGCGCAGCTGTCACGAGGAGTGCTAGCCGCCACCGGGGCGGCTTCACGCGATCCCGGTCCCGTGCAAGTCAACTGCTGCTTCGCGCCGCCGCTGGTGCCCGACGAGTCCGACGGTGACACGACCGGTGCCATGGGAGGTCGGCACGACGGCCAACCCTGGACCGCGATCGGCCCGCCCGCTCCCGCGGTGCCGACCGAGCTGAGCCGCGGCCCGCGCACGGTCGTGGTGGCCGGTGCCGACGCCGGGCCGCCTGTTCGCCTGCTCGCCGAGCGGGCGGGCTGGCCGCTGGTGGCGGAGCCGACCTCGGGGTCGCGCACCGGCACGGCGGCGTTGCGCGGCGGGACCCTGCTGCTGGGCCACCAGCCGCTGGTCGGCAAGGTGCAGCGCGTCGTCGTCGCCGGCCGCCCGACGCTGTCGAGGCAGGTCACGGCGCTGCTCGGCCGCTCCGACGTCGAGGTGGTGGCGCTGGCCGCCGGACCGAGGTGGGCCGACCCCGGCCACCAGGTCTCCCGAGTCTTGCCGGCCGCAACGGTGGCGGCCCACCCTGACGCCGGCAGCGATGACGACGCCTGGCGGAGCCGCTGGGCAGCGGCTGACCGCCGGGTCACGGAGGCGGTCGACGAGACCCTGCAGCGCGCCGCGCAGCAGCTGCCCGACGGTGTGCTGCTCGGCCCCGAGGTCGCGCGGACGGTGAGCCGGGCGGTGCCACCGGAGGGTCTGCTGGTGGTGGGTTCCTCGCAACCCCTCCGCGACGTTGACCTGGTCGCCCAGCCGTACCCGGTGGGCGAGCGTCGCATGATCGTCGCCAGCCGCGGGTTGTCGGGCATCGACGGCGCGGTGTCCAGCTCGGTCGGTATGGCGCTGGGCAGGCGCTCGTCGCGGTCGATGGCGCTGCTGGGTGACCTCACCTTCCTGCATGACGCCAACGGGTTGCTGCTGGGGCGGGACGAGCCGCGCCCCGACCTGACCGTGGTCGTGGTTAACGACGACGGGGGGAGCATCTTCGCCACCCTCGAGCAGGGCGCCGAGCAGCATGCACCGGCCTTCGAGCGCGTGTTCGCGACCCCGACGGGCGTCCGGTTGGCGGAGCTGTGCGCGGCTACCGAGACCCCCCACCAGCTGGTGATCAGTACGGCCCGGTTGGGCGCGCTGCTGAATGACCCGCCGGCTGGCGTACGGGTTCTTGAGGTCCGCGTGGATCGTGCCGGCCGGCGCGCGGTGCGAGACGATCTCCTCGCAGCGGCCTCCCTGGCCCTGGCCGGTTCCTAGCCGACGCGACGGAGCCTCTGGCATGCTCGTGCCTGCCGGGGGTGAGGTCGTCGCCGCCGCCGAAACAGCCCGTGCCCTGCCCAGAAGGGGGCTTGCGGTGGCCCACGAGGCATACCGAATCCGCGGTCTCAGCGACCTCGCCGAGGCGGTGCAGAACAGCGCCACGGTCGACCAGCTGGTCGAGCGCACGGTGAAGAGCGCTCAGACCCTCCTGGGTGCCGACTCCGCCTCGATCTGTCGGGTCGAGCGCTCACATGCTCGGCTGCGGGTGATCCACAATGGCGGCGAGCTCACGGACTGGGAACAGGCGTGGCCGACCGACCAGACCTACCGGCTCGCCGACGTCCCGCACCTGCGGTGCACGCTCGCGAGCCCCCCCGTGCCCTGGAAGGGTTCGGTCGACGATCCGCAGACCGAGCTGGCCGACCGCGAGCTGCTGGGCCGGCTGGACAAGCGGCACGCGATGTCGCTGCCGGTGCTGACCGGCCACACCGTCTGGGGAGAGCTGTGGGTGGCGCGCGCGGACTCCGGTCGGTTCGCGCAGCTCGACGTGGACACCGGCTTGACCCTGGCGGGCCTGTTGTCGGCCGGGTTGTCGCGGCTGGAGCTGCTCACCGAGCTGTCGTTGCTGGCCTACTCCGACCCGCTGACCGGGTTGGCCAACCGTCGGGCCGCCGACGACTGGCTTGAGCAGCGGCTTGCCGCGGCTGAGCCGTTCTCCCCGATCTCGTTGGTGCTGTGCGACATCAACGGGCTGAAGCCGGTGAACGACCGGTTCGGGCACGCGGCGGGTGACGAGCTGATCCAGCGGGTTGCCGGCGAGCTGGTGGTGACGGCCGGGGAGCTCGCGGGGACGATGGTCGCTCGCATCGGCGGTGACGAGTTCGTGGTGCTGGCCGAGGGTTCCTCCGGTGAGCAGGTGGAGGAGCTCGTCCAGCAGCTGGCCGCCCTCGACGTGCCGTACGCCGCCGGGGTGGCGGTGGGTGCCGCGACCACCACCCGGCGGCCGGGCCGGGACCGAGAGTGCCAGCGCGGCCGCACGTGCCCTGCTCCGGCTGGCCGACGCCGCCCAGTACCAGCAGAAGCAGACCCGCCAGCTGTCCATGCACACGGTTGCCTCGACCGCGGACTCGATCTCGGCGCTGCTGCCGAAGGGTGGCACCGAGCTGACCGACCGCGTGCTTGCCGCGTGGGCCGGCAGCGACGACGAGGGCGTGCTGTGCAGGTTGAGCATCGTTGCCGACGAGGTGGCCAGGGTCTTCGATGCCGGATCGTGGTTCGTGAGCCGGGAGCGCGGCGGGGTGGTCACCGACGAGATGGCCTGGCTCCTGCGTCCACGCCCGGTCGGGCCGCTGCCGCTCGACCTGGTGACCGGCGAGGACTTCGACCCCGCTGACTACCCGGCGACCAAGCTCGCGCTGGACGGTGGCGGCTACCACGCCAGCCTCACCGAGGGTGACGCCGCCGAGCAGGCGCTGATCGCGCGGATGGGGTACGTCTCCGCGCTCGCTGCCGGCGACCGGGACAAGAACGGATGCGGCTGGTTGGTCGAGCTCTTCGGTGACGGTGCCACGTCGAGCGGGCTGTTCGTGGCGCAGCCCCTGCTGCGGGCCCTCGTTCACCTGGCCGTGACGGGTGCAACGCCCGACGGCTCAGCTCGGGCCACCAACGCAGGATGATGCATCGCGGGTGCTCGAGCCCCGCTGGTGCATCATCGTCTGGTCGGCGGCGAGGCGACGGTGCCGGTCGAGTCCACCGCTAGGCGGGGCCGAGCGCGTCCCGCATCGGTACGAACTTGGCCTGCGACTCGGCCAGCTCGGCTTCGCCGCGGGAGCCGGCGACGATGCCGCAGCCCGCGAACAGCCGCACCCGGTCGCCCTGGACCCGTCCGCACCGCAGCGCGATGCCCCACTCGCCGTCACCGTCGGCCGACAGCCAGCCGACGGGTGCGGCGTAGCGGTCGCGGTCCATCTGCTCGAGGTCGCCCAGCGCTCCTAGCGCGGCCGCGGACGGCGTGCCGCCGACGGCCGCCGACGGGTGCAGCGCCGCCGCCAGCGCCAGCGCGCCGGTGTCGTCGGCCAGCACCCCGCTGACGTCGGTGGCCAGGTGCATCACGTTGGGCAGGTGCAGGACGAACGGCGTCTCGGGTACGAAGACGGTGCTGCAGTGTGGAGCCAGCCCGTCGGCGACCGAGCGCACGGCGTACTCGTGCTCCTCCAGGTCCTTGCTGCTGCGGGCCAGTGCGGCCGCTAGCGCCAGGTCGTGCTGGTCGTCGCCGGTGCGGCGGATCGTGCCGGCGAGCACGCGCGAGGTGACCAGTCCCCGCTCGCGGCGCACCAGCAGCTCCGGGGTGGCTCCGACCAGGCCGTCCACGTGGTACGTCCAGCAGCCGGGGTAGGAGTCGGCGAGCCGGCCGAGCGGCCAGCGCGGGTCGATCGTGCCAGCCGCCTGGGCCACCAGGTCACGAGCCAGCACGATCTTGTCCAGCTCGCCCCGACCGATCCGGTCGACCGCCTCCTGAACGGCGGCGACCCACCGCGACCCGCTGATGGCGCCGTCGGAGAAGCGCAGCTCCACGGGCGGCTGGGGCGGCGGCGCGCTTGCGAGCGCCGGCGTACGCCGGATGCGGCCGACCCCTGTGACGGTGATGAAGGCACGCCGACGTCCCGCCTGTCGTCGGGCACCGACGAGCACCTTGGGCACCACCAGCACGGACTCGGCCGTCGTGCTCTCGTCGAACCCGAACGAGCCGAACGCGGTCAGCCCGCTGCCCGGCAGTCCGACCTCGTCTCGTACGACGGCGTGGTCGACGATTCGGTCCCACCACTCGCCTGCGGCGGCGAAGCGCTCGGGCCCCGAGGTGGTGATCCGGGCGCTGACGCCCCAGCCGACCATGCCTTCGCCGTGCCGCAGCCACGTGACCGGGTCGTCGGCGGGAAGGAGGTCGAGCAGCGGCCCCGGGTCAGGAATCTCGACGGTGCGGGCGACCAGCTGCTGCACGGACGGGCCCGCCACGGCTGCGCTGGTCACCGCACCGAGGATACGACCGCAGCCGCCGCAGCGCCGACGGGGCGCCGACGGGGCGCGGACGTGGTCGGGACGTGGTCGGGACGTGGTCGGGACGTGGTCGGGACGTGGCAGCCTTGACCGCGTGACGCGGGCCTCTCTGGACAAGCGCCCGGACGAGGTCGCCGCGATGTTCGACGCCGTCGCCGAGCGCTACGACCGGACCAACGACGTGCTGTCGATGCTGCAGGACCGGCGGTGGCGCCGAGCGGTCGTCGGCGCCGTTGCCCCCCGGCCCGGCGAGACCGTCCTCGACCTTGTGGCCGGCACCGGCACCTCCAGTGCGCCGTTGGCCGGGGCGGGAGCGCTGGTCGTGCCCTGCGACTTCTCCCTCGGCATGCTGCGAGCGGGCAAGCGTGCTCGGCCCGACCTGCCCTTCGTTGCCGGCGACGGCACCAGGTTGCCCTTCGCCGACGGGGCCTTCGACGCGGTGAGCGTCTCGTTCGGGCTGCGCAACGTCGTCGATCCGGACCGGGCGCTGCGTGAGCTGGCGCGGGTGTCGCGGCCGGGCGGCCGGCTGGTGGTGTGCGAGTTCAGCCGGCCGGTGCTGCCGGTCTTCTCGACCGTCTACACCGAGTACCTGATGCGGGCGCTGCCGGCGCTCGCCCGCGCCGTGACCTCCAGCCCCGAAGCGTACGTCTACCTCGCGGAGTCGATCCGGGCATGGCCCGACCAGCCCGGGCTGGCAGCGCGGATCGCCGACACCGGCTGGGACCAGGTGTCGTGGCGCAGCCTGTCCGGCGGCATCGTGGCCCTGCACACGGCCGTGCGGACCTGACAGCGTGGCGCCGCGGACGGAGCATCGAGGGCAGGACGGGTAGGGGTCGCGCCGGTCCGGACGAGGGCCTAGAATCGGTGACGTTACTTCGTGAACTTCTTCACAAGCGCACGCCGAGGACCCAACAGCTCGAAAGCGTCAGGACCGTGATGACCGCCAGCCGCAGCCCAGCCGATGACGCCGACGTCATCGTTGTCGGTGCGGGGCCGGCCGGCTCATCAGTGGCCCATCACCTGGCTCAGGACGGCGTGGACGTGCTGCTGCTGGAGAAGACCGCCTTCCCGCGGGAGAAGGTCTGCGGCGACGGGCTCACCCCGCGCGCCACCCGCCAGCTGCTGCGCATGGGCATCGATCTCGAGGCGCCGGGCTGGCTACGCAACCAGGGCCTGCGCATCATCGGGGGCGGGCACCGTCTCGAGCTGCCATGGCCCGACCTCGCCGACTACCCGTCGTACGGGCTGGTGCGGACCCGCTTGGACTTCGACGAGATCCTGGCCCGGCAGGCCGAGAAGTCGGGCGCCCGGTTGCGCGAGCTCACCGCAGTCAGCGGGCCCGTCGTCGATGAGCGATCGGGCCGGGTGGTGGGCGTCACGGCGCGCACAGTCGACGAGAATGGTCGTCGCAGCGGTGACGAGACGACGCTGCGCGCGCCGGTGGTCGTGGCGGCGGACGGCAACTCGGCCCGGCTGGCGCTGTCTCTTGGCGTGCAGCGCCGCGAGAACCGCCCGATGGGCGTGGCGGTGCGCACCTACTACGAGAGCCCCCGGCACGACGACGACTGGCTGGAGAGTCATCTCGAGCTGTGGGACGGCCCGCCGGGCCGGAGCGGGTCGAGCCTGCTGCCCGGTTACGGCTGGATCTTCGGCGTGGGCGACGGCACCTGCAACGTCGGGTTGGGCATCCTCGACACCTCGGCGGCGTTCGGCCATGTCGACTACAAGGACCTGCTCAAGACCTGGCTCGACCACACCCCGGTCGAGTGGGGGTTCCGTGACCAGCACCGGACCGCTCCGGTGCGCGGGGCCGCGTTGCCGATGGGCTTCAACCGGGAGCCGCACTACGACCGCGGGGTCCTGTTGGTCGGAGACGCGGGCGGCATGGTCAACCCCTTCAACGGCGAGGGCATCGCCTACGCCTTGGAGTCCGGCGAGCTCGCCGCCGACGTCGTCGCCCAGGCGCTCGGCCGGCCGGCGTCGGAGCGGGAGCGCGCCTTGCAGGCCTATCCGGCCGCGCTGGCCGCCCGTTATGGCGGCTACTACACGCTGGGGCGCCTGTTCGTGCAGCTGATCGGGCACCCCGAGGTGATGCGGCAGGCGACTCGTCACGGCTTGCGGCACCGGACGCTGATGCGGTTCACGCTCAAGCTGCTGGCCAACCTCACCGAGCCGCGCGGGGGGGACGCCATGGACCGCACCATCAACGCACTGACGCGCATCGCACCAGCCGCCTGACCGCACCGTCGTCGCACCGGGGTTCTACGATGCTCATTCGCCGCACCGAGGCAGGGAAGGGAAGTAGATGTGAACGAGTACATCCCCATCGCCGCGCTGCTTGCCCTCGGCCTCGGTTTCGGCCTGTTCTCGGTCGTCATCAGTGGTTTCACCGGCCCCAAGCGCTACAACCGGGCCCGCCTCGACGCCTACGAGTGCGGGATCGAGCCCACCCCGCAGCCGGCTGGCGGCGGCCGCTTCCCGGTGAAGTACTTCATCACCGCGATGATGTTCATCGTCTTCGACATCGAGATCGTCTTCCTGTACCCCTACGCCGTGGCCTTCGACTCCCTCGGCCTGTTCGGGCTGGTCGAGATGGCTCTTTTCATCGTCACCGTGTTCGTCGCGTACGCCTATGTCTGGCGGCGAGGCGGCCTCGAGTGGGACTGACCACAACCGCACTGGAGGCGAACCCCTGATGGGCCTGGAGGAGAAGCTCCCCAGCGGAGTGCTGCT
>JBBSMN010000080.1:0-12723 GCA_038233135.1 Propionibacteriales bacterium | reverse complement strand
TTCTCCGACGACGCGCTGGCGGAGTCTGCCGCGGCGTACCGCCGGCTGGAGGGTTTCGTCGTGCGGGCCAGCGAGCTGGTCGGGCCGGTCGACGCCGACGCCGGCATGCCGTGCGCCGACTTCGTCGCGGCGATGGACGACGACCTGGGCACGCCGGCTGCCCTGGCGGCGGTGCACGAGGTGGTCCACGCGGGCAACCGGCTGCTGACCGACGTCGGTGCGGACGGCCGGCCGGCCGCCGCGGTGGCGTTGCGCGGCACGCTCACCTCCGTGCGCCGCATGCTCGGCCTGCTCGGGCTCGACCCGCTCGACCCGTTGTGGGCCGGCGGCGCTGCCGGGCAGACCGACCAGGCCGGTGCCGCACTCGATGTTCTCGTGAGGTCCGTGCTGACCGAGCGCCAGGATGCGCGGGCGCGCAAGGACTGGGCGGCCGCCGACGCCGCCCGGGACCGGTTGCACCAGGCGGGTGTCGAGATCGAGGACACACCGGGCGGCGCCCGCTGGTCACTCTCGCACGGTCGGGGTTGAACGCCGTGGCGGGCAACAGCAAGCGCCGCGGGGCGACAAAGCGGGCGTCCAGCGGCAACCCGACCTCGGGGTCGGGAGGCCGGGTGCGTCGCGGCCTCGAGGGCAAGGGGCCGACGCCGAAGGCCACCGACCGGCCTGGGCACAAGGCGTACCGGCCGGCCACCGGTGCTGCCGACAAGAAGTCGACCCGTCCCCGACGCCCAGCCGGCAGCCGCGACGACAGCGAGTGGGTTGCCGGACGCAACGCTGTGGTCGAGGCGCTGCGCGGCCAGGTGCCGGTGCAGTCCCTGTACGTCGCCGAGCACGCCGAGCGGGACGACCGGCTGCGTGAGGTGTTCGCATTCGCCGCTGATCACGGCACCGCCGTCAGCGAGGTGACCAGGCACGAGCTCGACCGGCTGACCGGTGGGGCCGTGCACCAGGGTGTTGCCGCCCGCGTGCCGGCCTACGACTACGCGCACCCCGACGACCTGCTCACCGCGGCCGACGACGCCGGCCAGCCCGCGCTGGTGGTGGCGCTCAACGGCATCACCGACCCGCGCAACCTCGGCGCGGTGGTGCGCACGGCAGCAGGCTTCGGCGCCCACGGGGTCGTCGTGCCCGAGCGCCGGTCGGCGGGGATGAGCGCCGGCGCCTGGAAGTCGTCGGCCGGCGCCGCAGCCCGGTTGCCCGTCGCCCGGGCGACCAACCTGGCCCGCCAGCTCGGCGCCTACCGGGACGCCGGGTTGATGGTCGCCGGTCTCGCCGCGGACGGTGAGATGGCGCTGGGTGACCTGGAGATCGCCGACGGCCCGCTGGTGCTGGTGGTCGGCGGCGAGGGCGCCGGCATTTCGCGGCTCGTCCGCGAGGCGTGCGACACGACGGTGTCGATCCCGATGGTGTCGACGCTCGAGTCGCTCAACGCCGGGGTCGCCGCGGGGGTGGCGCTGTACGAGGTCGCCCGCCGCCGCGGCCTACGCTGACGACATGGCCGTCGACCGTCTGCTGCCCACCGAGGAGAGCCGCGACCTGCTCGCGCTGGTGCGCGAGATCGCCGCCGAGCAGCTCGCCCCGCGAGCCGCCGACGACGAGGCGGCCGGTCGCTTCCCGCGCGACATCTTCTCGCTGCTCGGCCGCTCCGGGCTGCTGTCGCTGCCCTACCCGGAGGAGTACGGCGGTGGCGACCAGCCGTACGAGGTCTACCTGCAGGTGCTGGAGGAGATCGCGAGCGCCTGGATGAGCGTCGCCATCGGCACCGGGGTGCACGCGCTGTCGTGCTGGGCGATCGCCGGCTTCGGCAGCGACGAGCAGCGCAAGACACTGCTGCCCGACATGCTCGGCGGTCAGCAGCTGGGGGCCTACTGCCTGTCCGAGCCGCAGGCGGGCTCCGACGTCGCGGCGATGTCGACGCGGGCGGTGCGCGACGGCGACGACTACGTGCTCACCGGCACCAAGGCGTGGGTCACCCACGGCGGCGAAGCCGACTTCTACCTCGTGTTCGCCCGCACCGGCGACCACCGCACGCAGGGCATCTCGGCCTTCCACGTCCCGGTCGGCCTCGCCGGTCTCGACTTCGGCGCACCGGAGCGCAAGATGGGCCTGACCGGCTCCACCACCACGCAGGTGCTGTTCGACGGCTGCCGCGTGCCGGCCGACCACCTGATCGGCGCGGAGGGCCAGGGCATGCACATCGCGCTGGCCGCCCTCGACTCCGGCCGGCTGGCGATCGCGGCCGCGGCGACCGGGTTGGCGCAGGCCGCGCTCGACGCCGCCTCCTCGTACGCCGTGGGCCGCGAGCAGTTCGGGCGGCCGATTAGCGACTTCCAGGGGTTGCAGTTCATGCTCGCCGACATGGCCGCCGCGGTCGAGCAGTCCCGCGCCACGTACCTGTACGCGGCCAAGCGGCGCGACGCCGGGCTCCCGTACAGCCGGCAGGCGTCGATCGCCAAGCTCACCGCCACGGACTCGGCGATGCGGGTGACCACCGACGCGGTGCAGGTGCTGGGTGGCTACGGCTACACCCGGGACTACCCGGTCGAGCGCTATCTGCGCGAGGCCAAGATCACCCAGATCTTCGAGGGCACCAACCAGGTGCAGCGCATGGTCATTGGGCGCGACGTCGTGCGAGCCGCGGGCGGTTAGCGTCTGGACGCTCCGAGCCCAGCCCGGGCTGACCGCTGTGACGCCTCGGCCGCCCGCGGCCCCCGACTGCGCGCGGTCACAGCAGCGACGGTTCGCTCGGCTCCCCGAGGTCATCCCCCGGGCTGGTCGTCGTCCCCGGGTGGGGCCTCGCTGGCGCCTCTCGACGTACTCACGTGGCGTGTGACTCACCTCCGACGTGTGTTCGTCGAGAGCCTCCAAGGACTGCCCCGGCCGGGTCGCAGCGGGTGACGGCTCAGGTCCAGCTGAGGTCACCGGCATCGCCGCTGCTGTCGGCGTCGGCGTTGGCATCGGCATCGGACTCGGACTCGAGGGTGGCCCCCACCCCGTGCTCGCCGGCGCCGGCTGCCTCGGCCTCGATGGCCGTGGCGAGTGCGGCCACGCTGCGGACGTTGCCGTCGGGCACCTGGTCGGAGCGCCGTGGCAGCACGGTGTCCACGTAGTCGCGGGCGGAGTCGAAGAAGTCGACCTCCGCACCTGCCTTCTCCGACAAGTACCAGCGATGCTCGAGCACCTCATGGAACAGCTCAGCCACCTCCATCCGCTCGCGCAACGCGGCCGGGACCATCCGGCGCACCGGCTCATAGACCTCGGTCTGCCAGCGGTGGGCGACGATCGTCGGGTCCTCGCCCTGCAGGTCATGGCTCGCGGTGTAGGCGTCGAGGTCGTTGAGCAGCCGGCGGGCCTGGTGCTCCTCGACGTCGAGACCGGTCAGCCCCTGCAGGCGGCGTCGGTGGTGCCCGGCCTCGACCACCGCCGGCCGGATCCGGACGCTTGCGCCGTCCCAGTCGGTGACGATGTCGAGCTCCTCGATGTCGAAGCCCAGCTCGTTCAGCACCGCGATGCGCTGCTCGATCCGCCAGGTCTCGTCGGTGTCGAACTCCTCCACGCCGGTGAGTGCCGTCCACAGCTCGTAGTACCGGCGCTGGATCCGCTCGACCATCTCGAAAGGCTCCCAGTCGTCGTCGAGCAGGCCCCCGGCCTGCAGGTCGCTCAGCTCGCCGAAGGCGTTGGTGGTGACCAGGTCCAGGTCGTGCGCACGCTGGCCGTCGCTGAGTGTGGTGTGCAGTTCGCCGGTCTCGGCGTCCACCAGGTATGCGGCGAACTCGCCGGCGCTGCGGCGGAACAGCGTGTTGGACAAGGAGCAGTCGCCCCACCAGAAGCCCTCGACATGCAGCCGCACCAGCAGCACCACGAGCGCATCGACGACCCGGCGTACGGTGTCGGGCTGCAGCTGCTGGGAGAACAGCGCCCGGTAGGGGAGCGAGTGCTGCAGGTGGCGGGTGAGCAGCGCCGGCTCGATGTCGGTGCCGTCCGGGCTGGACCGGCCGGTGACGACGCCGACCGGCTCGACCGCCGGCAGACCCAGCCGGCGCAGGTTGCGCAGCAGGTGATACTCCCGCCAGGCCCACTGCTCGCGGGTCTCTTTGACGGCGAAGACCTGCCGGTCGGCACGCACGAACCGAACCACGTGCCGGGAGATGCCGCGAGCCAGCGGCACCTGCACCGAGGAGTCCCACTCCTCCAGCGGCTGCTGCCACGGCAACGAGAGCAGATCTTTGCTGGGCCTTGCGGCCAGGATGTGCAACGCCACGGCGGCTAGTCTGCCGCAGTCGGGGTGTGCGGCGGCGATCAGGCGCCGCGGACCAGCCGGACGACGGTGTCCCACGCGGTTGCGTCGTCGACCGGCCGGGCGGCAACCTCGGCACGTGAGGCGGTGAAGCCGGGCACGACCGCCTCGTCCACGGTCCACAACAGCGCGGGATCCTGCGGCCCCCCGGTGCCGTCGTCGAGGTTGCGCAGGTCGTGGCCCACCACCAGCAGCGACCCGCCCGGCGCCGTGGCGGCCGCCGCCCCGGACAGCACCTCGTGACGTTCGGTGACTGGCAGCTGCAGGTAGGCGAGCACGACCAGGTCGTAGGCTGGCTGTCGGGAGCCGGCCGGTGGCAACCAGCCGAGCACGTCCGCCTCGACCCAGTCGACCTGGACGCCTGCGCGACCGGCCACCGCGCGCGCCTTGTCCAAGGCCGCAGCGCTGAAGTCCACCGCGGTCACCTGCCAGCCCAGACCGGCCAGCCAGATGGCGTTTCGACCCTCGCCGCAGGCCAGGTCGAGGGCGCGGCCGGGAGCGAGCGCGTCGCACTCCTCGACCACGAACCGGTTCGGCTCGAGCGACCACATCAGGTCGTCGCCTCCGTACCGCTGGTCCCACCAACGCGCCGTCCCGGGCTCAGCCTCGCTCATGACGCGCATCATCTCGCGACCGGAACGGGCGTCGATAGGCTGTCGGCCGGCCCACCGCCCTTGGGCCCGGCCGGCGTGGCGCAACTGGCAGCGCACCTGTCTTGTAAACAGGAGGTTAGGGGTTCGAGCCCCCTCGCCGGCTCCCCGTTTGACCTGCGGCGATGCGGGTTCACGACGTCTCGTCGGGTGCCGCCTGAGCCACGTGCGCTAGGAATGCGCTAGGGACCGCTCCCGCGATCTGGTCGCTGGGGGCCGCGCCAGTTGCCGCGGACTACCCGCAGGAATTGCGGGTATGGCAATCAGCTGCCGGGGAGGCGAGCGACGGCGGACACCAGCCAGGCCGGGTCGAAGGCTGCGGCGAGGTCCGCGCCAGTGCCCGGGCACACCGGGCGAGGGCTCGGGTCGCCGGTGCGGACGTCCAGCAGGGTCACGCCGGCCTCGGTCAGGCGCGCCAGGGTCGACGGCCACGCCGGGTGCCGCCAGAGCCGTTCGTTGACCGCCGGCACAGCAACGATCGGGGTGCCACCCGCGAGGGTCTCGTTGAGCACGCCGAGCGCGCAAATATCGGAGATGCCGGCGGCAAGCTTGTTGAGGGTGTTGAACGTTGCGGGGTCGACCACCACGACGTCCGGCCGGGGTCCGCGCTTCGGCTCGCCCGGGCTGCGGTGGTCCGTCGTGGCCGGCGCCCCGGTCACCTTCGCAACTCCCTCGTAGTCGACCCAGTCGGCCGCAGCCGGGGTCGCGACCACCGACAACGTCCACCCGGCCGCCGCAAGTGCGGCGACGACCTCGGGTGCGCGTGCTGCCAGCGGAGCCGCGCAGACAATCAGGGTCAGCGTGCGGTCGGTCATGGCTCTAGCCCAGCACACCGGCGTGGATCGCGAGGTCGTGCAGCGCGCGGGTTGTGGTTCGGCCCTGGGGCCTAACCGGTTCTATCCCCTTGTCCACGTCCACGTCGACGATGCCGGTGTCGTGGTGGCGACCTCCGGCCGCAGGACCGATTGCTTGGTTAAGGATGCCCGCGGTCCACACGGCACGCGTGGCCAGCTGGAGAAGATTGTGGTGCTTGACCCACCGTCCCGCATGGCGGGGGACGGGGTGCCGATGTCGACCCAACCTTTTCGTTGCTGCTGGCGTTATGTTCAGTAGAGGGAAGGGAAGCCCGAGTGGACGGGTCGGCGGAGTTCGGCGAGTTCGTGGCCACACGCGGGGCCGCGCTGTCCAGGTCGGCTTACCTTCTCACCGGTGACCACCACCTCGCCCAGGATCTTGTGCAGATCGCACTGACTCGTACGGCCGGGCGCTGGCACCGGTTGGCTGGCGGTTCACCGGAGGCGTATGCGCGCCGGGTGATGATCAACGAGCGGATCTCGTGGTGGCGACGGCACCGCTACGCGGTCGAGATCCCCTCAAGTGCCGAGATGCTGGTCGAGATCGCACCGCATGCGGTCGCGGATCCAGCTGCGGCGGTGGTGCGCCGCCAGGCGGTGATGGCGGCGCTTGCCCGGTTGCCGGCGCGGCAGCGCGCCGCGATCGTGTTGCGGTTCTTCGAAGACCTCACTGGGGCCTCCGCGGCCGAGCAGCTCGGCTGCTCCATCGGGACGGTCAAGACTCAGACCCACGCAGCGCTGGCCACACTGCGCTCCGTCGCCCCGCAGATGCTCGACCGTGAGGTAGTGCCATGACAGACCGACTCCGGACCTTGCTGCACGAGGCCGCCAAGGACGCCCGCAACTATTCGCAAGCAGAGCTCGGGCCCGCTGCAGCGCAGCTGGACCAGGCCCGGCGGCGCTCGATGATCCTTCCGCTCGCCGTGGCGGCGTCGGTGGTGCTGATCACCGTCGCAGCCCTCGTCGCGGTCCCACTGCTGACGGAATCTGACGAGTCAGGTCCCGCCCCGGCGTCCTCGACCAGCTATCCGCGGGACATCGAGCCGCCGCCGAACGCCTCGCCGCTTCCCTCGGGGACGGTTGGTGCTGCCGCGTTCATCTACGCCCCTTGCTATGCCACGTGTGACCCGTTCCTGGTGATGCCACCGGGATCCAGTACGAGCTGCCCAGGTCACCCCGGGGCGAGGCGACGGCCAGCTATGCGCTCTCTCCGAACGGCAGGTGGCTTGCGGATTGCGGCACACAGGGTTGCCGGCTCCGCGATCTGGAACACGGCGACAGGCGTGACATCGCCGACAAGGGCCGGGGCGCGAGTGAGATCTGGGCCTGGTCTCCGAACAGCAGCTGGCTGCTGCTCGTACGCCATGTCGACGGTGCGATCGAGCACCTTCAGACGATCAACCTCGACACCGGCGAACGCCACCGCGTCGTCGATACGGCCGTGTCCCCGTTGGTGATCGACGACGAGGGTGCCCTGATCTACGCGACCTTCGATCCTGCGGGTCCGAGGCTGGTCACGGCAGACATCGCCGCCGGCAACATCGAGCCAGGCACCGCGGTCACCGTGCGGGCTCGATCGCAGCTGCGCGAGGGTGAGCGCCTCTCTGCCCGGACGTTGAGCCTGCTCCTTGTTCCCGACAGCAATCTGGCTGTCGTAGGTGTCGGGGTGAAAAGCCCAGGCGAGGCCGTTCATCGCCCCACTGGATTGCTTGTGGTGGACCGGACGGACGGACACGTCGTCCGCAGACTCCCCATACCCCGCTCAGACTGGTCCGACGGCTCCGGAGTCTGGCGGATCGAATCGGCGCAGCCCGGCGCAAGTCTGCTGATCCACGCGGGACCGCAGGACACAGAAATAGTCCGACTTGACCACACCACCGGCAAGCGGACGGTTCTGTCCACCCTCCCGCGCGAATCGCTGCTTGTGCTGCGCGACTCCAACCGGGCGTGACCAAGAGCTTCACCAGGGCGAGCCAAACCGTGCCGCCACCAGCGGAGGCGTTGGCGATCTTTGGTCCGCAGGGCGAGCGGATGCACGTGCGAGCGGATGCTGATGGGGGGCTGTCCGTTCTGTGCCGCCATCGGCCACATGGTTGTAGTTCATGGCCACGGGTTGGCGGGCCACTGAGGCTCTTGTGACGCTCGATACGCAAGTGACTCCGACATTGAGGACCCCTCATGCCCCCCAGCACCGTCCTTGTGCCGCGCCGTCGTGTCATCTCCGGGGCAGCAACCACTGCTGCCGGTCTCGCCAGTGGTGGCCTGCTGCGGCCCTCCGCTGCTCTGGCCGACCCCCCTGGCGGGGCTGCCGAAGCCACCATTGCGAACCCTGTCCAGCAGCTGACCAGCAGCGCCGTGGACCCATCGCTCCAGCAGGTGCCGCTGCGCGGGGTCGACTCCGACGCCGCGCAGCGGCTTGCGGCCCGCGACCTCGAGGGTGTCGGTGTGCTGTCCCCGGTCGTGTCGTCGCCGGGGTACGCCGCTGTCGGCGTCACCTGGGCGCCCGGCAGCACGGTCGACGGGCGAGAGTTCTACGTCCGCACCCTGACCGACGACTCGTGGTCAGGTTGGCAGCCGATCCCCGTCGACCCCGGGCATGGCCCGTCCAGCGGCAGCGTCGACGCGCAGACGGCGATGCCGGGCACCGACCCGGTCATCGTCGGCGATGTTGACGCCGTGCAGGTGAAGATCACGGCAACAGACCACCGGGTGCCTGCCGCTCTGACGCTGTCGGTGATCGACCCAGGTGAGCCCAGCCCGACCCAGCGGTTGGCGGAGGCCAGCGAGCCCGACTACGACGGTGCGGAGGACAAGCACTCAACGTCGCACCGACCGCGCATTCGGTCCCGCCGGCAGTGGGGGGCAAACGAGAGCATGCGGGACGGGTTCGCTGGCTACGGCAAGATCCGCGCCGGTTTCGTCCACCACACGGTCAACGCCAACAAGTACTCCCGCCGTGACGTGCCGGCGATCATCCGCGGCATCTACGCCTACCACACCCAGTCACAGGGGTGGAGCGACATCGGCTACAACTTCCTGGTCGACCGCTTCGGGCGCATCTGGGAGGGCCGGTGGGGCGGCATCGGGCGCCCGGTCACCGGAGCCCACACGTACGGGTACAACGAGAAGAGCTTCGCGATGGCCGCGATCGGCAACTTCCAAGCGGTCCGCCCACGGCACACGATGCTGCGATCGTATGCGCGGGTGCTCGCGTGGAAGCTCGGCCGCAACCACATCAACGCCCGTGGGCGGACCAAGATCGGCGGTCGGCACATGCGCACCATTAGCGGACACCGCGATGTTGGCTCCACCTCATGCCCGGGTGGGCATCTTTATGCGCGTCTGGGGCGCATCCGCAGACGTGCACGCAAGCTGCAACGTCGGTCGTAGGTTCCCCGACGGTCGTCCGGCCAGACGGCCCAGGCCGGGAATCCGCGCCGTACCGACGAGGTTGCTGCCGACATGACGACGTTGGGACTCATCGGCAGCGGCAACATCGGCAGCACCGTGGCGAGGCTGGCGGTCGACGCCGGCATCGACGTGGTGCTGAGCAACAGCCGCGGGCCCGACACCTTGCACGACCTGGCGGCCGACCTCGGCGACCGCGCTCGCGCGGCGACCGCAACCGAGGCGGCCGAGGCTGGCGACATCGTGGTGGTGACGATCCCGCTGAAGGCTTACTCGCAGGTGCCGGCAGAACCGCTGCGCGGAAAGACCGTGATCGACACCATCAACTACTACCCCCAGCGCGACGGCCACGTCGCCGAGCTCGACAACGAGTCGACGACCACCAGTGAGCTGCTGCAGGCGCACCTGGCCGGCTCGCACGTGGTGAAGGCGTTCAACAACATCTTCTTCGGACACCTCGCGCGGCTGGGACGGCCGGCTGGCAGCCCCGACCGCTCGGTTCTCGCCATCGCCGGTGACGATGGGTCCGCCAAGAAGCAGGTCAGGGATCTCCTCGACCGGCTCGGCTATGACGCCTACGACGTCGGGCCGCTCGCGGAGGGCTGGCGCTACCAGCGCGACACCGCCGCGTATGCCTCGATCTACGCAGCGGACGCCGAGTGGTCGGCGCCTCGCCAGGTGAGCGCCGACCTGCTCGAGCACAAGCTCGCCGCGGCCCAGCGGTACGCGGACATGGACGTCTGATCGGGCGACCCGGCAATCGCTCCCGGGACCGCCTGATTCGTGCCCGCACGGCCATCGACTAACGTTTCAGCGCACCGCAGGCGTGCAACCATCGAGCAGGCAGGGGCTCCCATGGACGACAGCTCGATCCTGACGCAGATCAACTCCTTGATCGACGAGGAGCACGGCCTGCGCACCCGCCTCGGCGACAAGGAGCTCGGCGTCGAGCAGGAGCATGTGCAGCTGCAGTCGCTCGAGCGGCAGCTCGACCAGTGCTGGGACCTGCTGCGGCAGCGGAGGGCGAAACGCAAGACCGGTGAGGACCCGGACTCGGCTCACGTCCGCTCGGCGGATGCTGTTGAGGGGTATCTGCAGTAGCTGGTGCGGCGCACTTCAAACCGGCGTCACACGGTCGCGACGCTGCCGCGGAACGTACGCCGGTACTGCTGCGGCGAGGTGCCGCGCGCCTGGGCGAAGTGGTGCCGCAGCACCGCTGCGGTTCCGAACCCCGCCTGCCTGGCGATGTGCTCCACCGACTGGTCGGCGGTCTCGAGCAGCTGCTCGGCGAAGAGCAGGCGCTGGTCGGTCACCCACTGGTGCGGTGTCGCGCCGGTCTCGGCGCGGAAGCGGCGGGCGAAGGTCCGTTCAGACATGTGCGCGCGGGCCGCCAGGCGGGCCACGGAGAGGTCGGTGCCGAGGTGTTCGACGGCCCACTGCAGCACGGGGGCGAGGGTGGGGGCGTCGCAGGTCGGCAGCGGCTCGCGGATGAACTGTGCCTGCCCGCCCTCGCGGTGCGGGGCCACCACCATCCGGCGCGCGATCGCCGATGCGGTGGCGGCTCCGAAGTCCGAGCGCCACAGATGCAGGCAGGCGTCGATGCCGGCAGCGGTGCCAGCGCTGGTGATCACGGGCCCGTCCTCGACATAGAGCACGTCCGGGTCCACCATCGCCGCCGGATAGCGTCGCGACAGCTCGGCGGCGTGCCGCCAGTGCGTGGTGCAACGGCGCCCGTCGAGCAGGCCGGCCTCGCCCAGCACGAACGCGCCGGAGCACAGCGACAACACCCTGGCGCCGCGTTCAACGGCAGCGACGAGCGCAGCGACGAGCGCAGCCACGCCGGCGTCCCCCTCGACCCACCGACGGCCCATCGCCGGCACCGCCACCAGGTCGGCTGCGGTCGCCCGGTCGAGCCCGTGCTCGACGTGCAGGTCGAAGCCCGCATCGGTACGCACCCGGCCCGGACGCGGCGTGCACACCCCGAAGTCGAGGAGCGGGACGCCGTCGTCGCGGCGGTCGAGGCCGAACGCCTCGCAGACGACGCCGAGCTCGAAGGGGGCTACCCCGTCGGTGACCACGACGGCAACGTTCCCGATCGGAGGAGTGCTCACCCGCGGCAGCATCCCGTACGGCTGGCAGAAAATCAACGCAGTCCGGCGTCTCTGCCACTGTTGGCAGGAAGTCCACGATGGCAGCATTACTGCCATGACCCTTCTCGTTCTCCCCACCCTGCTTGCGCTTCTCCTCGCTGTCGTTGTTCACCTGCGGCTGCTCATCCGCGCCGACGGGTACGGGCACCGGCCGCCGCCACTCAGTCACGAGGCCGACCACGAGGCCGACCGCTGGTGGCCGCGCGCATACTGACTACGAAGGAGGATCATGACAACCCTGTTGCTCGTCGTCTGCTTCGTCGCCTACCTCGCGGCTCTCGGCCGGGCATGCATCCCGCGGCACGACCGGCTGCCGGTGCGCTCCTGGAGCGGGCACGACCTGACGGCCAACGTCGTACGCGGAGCACGTTCGACTTACGAGCTCGACCGTCGGCATCGGCGGCTGGAGAGGACCCTCGACGAGCTCGCACCCCGCCGCTGAACCATGATCCGGCAGGTCCGGTCGGGGGTAATCGCCGGCTGCCGAGGTGGCGTCAGGTCGCCAGCGACAGGTCGAGGGCGCGGGCGAGCGGTACGCCGGGGCGGTAGGCCAGGTGCCGGTACGACGGCGCGTCCAGCACCGCCAGGTCGGCCCGGGCGCCGACGCCGAGCCAGCCGACGTCGGAGCGCCGCAGCGCCGCAGCGCCGCCGACCGTGGCCGCCCACACCGCCTCGGCCGGCGTCATGGCCATCTCGCGGACCGCCAGCGCCACGCAGAACGGCATCGAGGACGTGAAGCAGCTGCCCGGGTTGCAGTCGGTGGCCAGCGCCACCGTGACCCCGGCGTCGAGCAGCAGGCGGGCGTCGGGGTACGGCGATCGGGTCGAGAACTCCACGCCCGGCAGCAGCGTCGCCACGGTCTCGCCGGCCGCCAGCGCGTCCACGTCGCCGTCGACCAGGTGGGTGCAGTGGTCGACGCTCGCGGCGCCGAGCTCCACCGCCAGCCGCACCCCAGGCCCGGCGGCCAGCTGGTTGCCGTGCACCCGCAACCCCAGCCCGGCGTCACGGCCTGCCACCAGCACCGCGCGGCTCTGCTGGTCGTCGAAGGCATGCGGCGAGGCCGGCTCGCAGAACACGTCGACCCATCGGGCGTACGGGGCGCACGCGGCCAGCATCGGCCCGGCGACGAGCTCGGCGTACGCGTCGGTGCGCCCGGCGTACTCCGGCGGCACCACGTGCGCGCCGAGGAAGGTCGTCTCGTCGGTCACCTCGCGCGCCAACCGCAGCGCGCGGGCCTCGTCGTCGACGCTCAGCCCGTAGCCGCTCTTGACCTCGACGGTGGTGGTGGCCTGGGCGCGCATCTCGCCGACCAGCACGGCCAGCTGCGCGCGCAGCTCGTCGTCGGTGGCCGCGCGGGTCGCCTC
>JBBSMN010000079.1:0-12741 GCA_038233135.1 Propionibacteriales bacterium | reverse complement strand
GTGGCGCTGATTGAGGACAACGCGCACGGACTGTTCGGGCGCTGGCGCGACCGGCCGCTGGGGAGCTTTGGTCGCTGCACGACGCTGAGCTTCCACGAGACCAAGAACATCGTGTGCGGCGAGGGCGGGGCGCTGCTGATCAACGAGGCCCGCGACGTGGACCGTGCCCGCGTGCTCTACGACAAGGGCACGAACCGCCGTGCGTTCCACCTCGGTCAGGTGGACAAGTACTCGTGGCAGGACACCGGCTCGTCGTTCGGGCTGTCCGACGTCCTGGCGGCCTACCTGTGCGCCCAGCTGGAGCAGCGCACCCAGATCCAGGCAAAGCGGCGCCGGCTGTTCGACTTCTACGCCGCGGCGCTGGCGCCGCACTCCGACCGGCTCGGCCTGCGGCTGCCGGTGATCCCCGATGGCGCCGGCGCGGCGTACCACATGTTCTACGTCCTGATGCCCGACCGGGCGGCCCGGGACTCGGTGCTTGAGCGCATGCGCGCCGAGGGGGTGCAGCCGACGTTCCACTACGTCCCGCTGCACAGCTCGGAGGCGGGGCGGCGCTTCTCCGCCAGGCAGATCCCGTGCCCGGTGACCGACGACGTCAGCGGCCGGCTGCTGCGGCTGCCCTTCTCGAACAACCTGCCGACCGAGGACGCCGAGCGGGTCGTCGACAGCTTTCTCCGGGGGTGCGAGGCCGCCTCGTGAGCTCGTCGTCGCTGCACGCGCCGGACTACTGGTGGTACCGAGCACGGGCGCGGCTGCTGCACGCCGCCCTGGGTGAGTTCCTCGGCGAGCCCCACCGACTGCTCGACGTCGGGAGCGCGGACGGCCCGAGCGTGGCGTGGATGCGCGGCGACCACCAGCAGGTCACGATCGACCTCGACCCCCGTGGGCTGCGCCCGGGTGAGGGCGTCTGTGCCTCCGCGCTGGCGCTGCCGTTCCCGGACGCGACGTTCGACGTGGTGGGAGCCTTCGACGTCCTCGAGCACTGCGAGCCCGAGAAGCAGGCAATCGACGAGCTGACCAGGGTGCTGGCGCCGGGCGGGCGGTTGCTGCTCTCTGTGCCGGCCTACCGGTGGGCCTGGTCGGACCATGACGTCCGCGCCGGACACCACCGCCGCTACACCAGGCGGCGGCTCGTGTTCGTAGTGCGGGGGGCCGGGCTTCACGTGCGTCGTTCGACGTACGCCTTCGGCGGGGTGTTCCCGCTGTTCGTCGCCGAGCGGGTGCTGCGGCGCGTCAACGGCCGGCGTAGCGGGACGGGCCAGCAGCTGACGCCGGTCTCGCCGACCATGGACCGCGTGCTCATGGGGCTGAGCGCACTCGACGCGCGGGTGCTGCCCCACCGCGACATCTGGTTCGGCTCGTCGGTCCTGCTCGCCGCGGTCAAGCCGGAAACCCAGTGAGCATGCTGCTCGTCACCGGTGCCGCCGGCTTCATCGGCAGCCACTACGTACGCACGCTGCTGGGCGGCGGCGCCTGGGGGCTGGAGCAGCCGGACCAGGTCACCGTGCTGGACAAGCTGACCTACGCCGGCAGCCTGGACAACCTCGCCACCGTGGCCGGCGACGACCGGCTGCGGGTCGTCGAGGGCGACATCTGCGACCGGCGGCTCGTCGAGGAGCTGATGGTCGAGGCCGACGCGGTCGTCCACTTCGCCGCCGAGAGCCATGTGGACCGGTCGATCCTGGGCGCCGCCGAGTTTGTGATGACCAACGTGGTGGGCACCCAGACCCTGCTCGACTCCGCGCTGAGGCACCGCCTGGCAAAGTTCGTGCACGTATCGACCGACGAGGTCTATGGCTCGATCGCGCAGGGCAGCTGGGACGAGAACCAGCCGCTGGAGCCCAACTCGCCGTACTCGGCGTCCAAGGCGTCCAGCGACCTGATCGCCCGCTCATACTTCCGCACCCACGGGCTGGGCGTCTGCGTGACCCGATGCTCCAACAACTACGGCCCGTACCAGTTCCCCGAGAAGGTCGTGCCGCTGTTCGTCACCAACCTGCTCGACGGCGGCTCGGTGCCGCTGTACGGCGAGGGCGCCAACGTGCGTGACTGGCTGCACGTCGACGACCACTGCCGGGCCGTGCACCTGGTGCTGCAGGGCGGGCGGCCGGGCGAGGTCTACAACATCGGGGGCGGTACCGAGCTGACCAACCGTGCCCTCACCGAGCGGCTGCTGGCCGCGTGCGGGGCCGGGTGGGACAGCGTCGAGCAGGTGACCGACCGGCTCGGTCACGACCTGCGCTACTCGGTGTCGATCGACAAGATCGCGGCCGAGCTGGGCTACGCCCCCCGGGTCGGCTTCGAGCAGGGCCTGGCCGAGACGGTGCGGTGGTACGCCGAGCACCGCGCCTGGTGGGAGCCACGCAAGCAGTGCGCGGTCGTTCAGCCACCCTGACGAGGCCGGATGGCGGGCAGGCTGTGCCGCTCCAGCAGCCCCAGCAGGTAGCCGCCGTAGCCGCTCTTGAGCATCGACTCGGCCCGCACCCGCAGCTCGTCGTCGGTGAGGAAGCCCTGCCGCCACGCCACCTCCTCCGGCGACCCGATGCGCAGCCCCTGGCGGCTCTCGACCGTACGGATGAAGTTGCTGGCGTCGTTCAGCGACTCGAACGTGCCGGTGTCCAGCCAGGCCGTGCCCCGCGCCAGCACCTGCACCCGCAGGTCGCCGCGCTCCAGGTAGACCCGGTTGACGTCGGTGATCTCGTACGCCCCGCGCGGCGAGGGCCGCAGATCACGGACGATGTCGCGGACGTCGTTGTCGTAGAAGTACAGCCCCGGGACGGCGTAGTTGCTGCGCGGGTGCTCGGGTTTCTCCTGCAGCGACAGCGCCCGCCCCGTGTCGTCGAAGTCGACCACGCCGTACGCCTGCGGGTCGGTCACCCAGTAGGCGAAGATCGCGGCCCCGTCGATCTCGGCGAACCGGGCCAGCTGCAGGCCGAGGCCTTGGCCGTAGAAGATGTTGTCGCCGAGCACCAGCGCGCACCGCTGGTCGCTGATGAAGTCGTGACCGATCACGAACGCGTCGGCCAACCCCTTGGGCTCGGACTGCTGGGCGTAGGTGAAGGCCACCCCGAACTTGCTGCCGTCGCCCAGCAGCCGCTCGAACGCGTCCGCCTCGTGCGGCGTGGTGATCACGAGGATGTCCCGGATACCCGCCAGCAGCAGCGTCGACAGCGGGTAGTAGATCATCGGCTTGTCGTAGACGGGCATCAGCTGCTTGCTCATACCCAGCGTGATCGGGTGCAGCCGCGACCCGGTCCCGCCGGCCAGGATGATTCCCCGCATGTCGGCCGAGTATGGCGGGTACGGGTCTCACAGCCCGGTCGGGGACACCCAGCCGACCTCGACCAGGCGCAGGCGGACCCGCTCGCGCGTCTCTGCCCGTCCCAACATGTCCACAGCCGCCGGCCCGTCGTCGAGCCGGACGAGCCGGGCCAGCACCGGGTCGCCTGCGAGGACCCGGTGCACCTCGGCCTGGGTGGCCGGCGCCAGCGGGATGCCACCCGGCGCCAGGACCCCCCAGCGCGAGACGTACGCCTGCGCGGCGGGTGGCGCGCCGGTGAGCTCCACCGGCAGCCGGCGCCGGCGGTAGTTCGGCTCGGTGGCGTCCAGCGCCGCCAGCTGGTCGGGCGCGAACCAGGAGGCGACAACGCGGGTCCGCACCCCCACCGCCGCGTACGGGGTGGTGGCGACGTAGCCCGCTGGGCTCACGTGCGCCGAGTGGGCGATGGCGAGCCCCACGACGTGCATGGGCACCATCGCCACCGGGGTCATGACGCCGGCGGCCGTCAGCTTGGCGGCCAGCACGCGCGGCGCAGCGTTGCTGCCCACCGCGACGACGCAGGTGCGGCCGGTGCGCAGCTCCTCGGGCACCGCCGCCGACCCGAGGTCACGCCAACCGCCGTCGGCGGCCAGCCATCCTGCGTGGACGGCCGCCGGGCCGGGGTAGTCCAGCGGATGCATGGCTCTAGAGTCCCGCGAGTGACCGTGGACACGCATGCCGCCGACCGGCCGGTGGACGCTCTGGCCGACCGCTACGTCGAGGCGTGGGCCGCGGCAGACCCGCTCGGAGCGACCGAGAGCGGCGTCGCCGGGCACGAGGGACAGCTGACCGACTTCTCCCCCGACGGCATCGCCGCAAGGCGTGACCTCGTACGGACCACCCTGAGCACCCTCGCCGGGACCGACCCGGTGGACGGCCGGGAGGCGGTGGCCAAGGCGGCGATGACCGAGCGCCTCGGGTTGGACCTCGAGCGGCACGCAGCGGGCCTGGTGGAGCCCGCGCTCAGCGTGCTCACCAGCCCGATGCACGAGGTGCGCAGCGTGTTCGACCTGATGGACACCGACGGCGAGCAGGCGGTCGCCGACATCGACGCCCGTCTCGAGGCGGTGCCGGCGGCCCTCGCCGGATGGCGCGAGACTCTGCGGCGAGCCGCCGCCGGCGGCCAGGTGGTGGCCAGACGCCAGGTGCTGGGCGCCGCCGACCAGGCCCGAGGGTGGACCGGCTCGCACCCGGGTCGTGGCGGCGAGGACGTCTTCGGCACCCTCGCTGCGGGCCTGTCGACCGGTTCGTGCGCCCTGGCCGAGCAGCTGGGACGGCACGTGACCGGCGCCCGCGCCGCCTTCCTCGACACGGCTGACTTCCTGCAACGAGAGCTGGCGCCCCTGGCCGGTGACACCGACGCGGTGGGGCGCGAGACGTACGAGCTCGAGTCGCGCTACTTCCTCGGCGCGGCGATCGATCTCGACGAGACGTACGCGTGGGGGTGGGCCGAGCTGCACCGCATCGCGGGGGAGCAGGCCGCCGAGGCGAGGCGCATCGTCCCCGGCGGCTCGGTCGCCGATGCCGTCGCCGCGCTCGACGCGGACCCGCGCCGATGGATCGAGGGCGGTGCCGCGTTCCGTGACTGGATGCAGGTCACGGCCGATGGCGCGATCGGCGACCTCGCCGGCGTGCACTTCGACATCCCCGACCCGGTGCGCCGCATCGAGTGCCGGCTCGCACCCACCCACGACGGCGGCATCTACTACACCGGCCCGAGCGAGGACTTCAGCCGGCCAGGGCGGATGTGGTGGTCGGTGCCCGACGGGATCGACCGCTTCTCGCCGTGGCGCGAGCTGACGACGGTCTACCACGAGGGGGTGCCGGGTCATCACCTCCAGGTGGGCCAGACCGCGTACCGCTCAGAGCTGTTGAACCGCTGGCAGCGGCTGCTGTGCTGGGTGTCGGGGCACGGCGAGGGGTGGGCGCTGTACGCCGAGCGGCTGATGGACGATCTCGGCTACCTGCAGGACCCTGCGGACAGGCTCGGCATGCTGGCGAGCCAGTCGTTCCGGGCCGCTCGTGTCGTCGTCGACATCGGCATGCACCTACAGCTGCCGATCCCCCGCGACAACCCGTTCGGCTTCCACCCCGGCGAGCGATGGACGCCCGAGCTGATGCTGGAGCTGCTGCAGGCGCACAGCTCGATGGACGAGGCCTCGTTGCGCTTCGAGCGGGACCGCTACCTCGGCTGGCCCGGACAGGCCCCGTCGTACAAGGTCGGCGAGCGGATCTGGCTGCAGGCCCGCGCCGACGCCCGCGCCCGGCAGGGTGCCGGCTTCGACCCCCGCGCGTTCCACCGGGCGGCCCTCGACCTGGGCAGCCTCGGCCTCGACCCGCTGCGCGCGGCCCTGGGGCGGCTGTGACCCGGGTGGTGCTGGCGTCGGCCTCACCGGCGCGACTGGTGACGCTGCGTGCCGCCGGCCTCGACCCCCAGGTCGTCGTGTCCGGTGTGGACGAGGACGGATCGTCGGCTGACTCGCCGCCGGAGTTGGCGCTGCTGCTGGCCGAGCGCAAGTGCGCCGCGGTGGCCGACCGGCTGCAGCCGGTTGACGGCCCAACCCTGGTGATCGGCTGTGACTCCGTGCTGGAGCTCGACGGGGTGGCGCACGGCAAACCGGGCGATGCAGCCACCGCGGCCGCGCGGTGGCGGGCGATGCGGGGCGGTGCGGGTGTCTTGCACTCCGGACACGCACTGCGGCTGCTCGGCGACGCGTCCGGCGACCGGCGGGCGGCCGCGGTTGTGAGCTCCGTGGTCCACTTCGCCGACCTGGCCGACGACGAGATCGACGCCTACGTCGCCACCGGCGAGCCGCTCGAGGTGGCCGGCGGGTTCACGATCGACGGGCTGGGCGGGGCCTACGTGCGCAGCATCGACGGCGACCCGCACACGGTGGTCGGGATCAGCCTGCCGTTGCTGCGTGACCTGGTCGGTGAGCTGGGTCTGCGCTGGCACCAGCTGTGGGTCCGGTGAGGTTCACCCGAACGGATTCACGACGCGGACCCCGCTGAGCATGCTGCGGGCGGCCAGATCCTCCGACCACAGCTCGGCGCAGCCTGCCTCGGCGGCCGCCTCGACGATCATGGCGTCCCAGATCGAGAGCTGCTGCCCCTCGCTCGTTGCCGCTGCACGACACACCAGCCGGGCGTCGGTCGCCACCACGGGCAGCTCAGCGAGCCCCTCGACGACGCGTCGCGCTGCGGCGAACGACAGAGCGGGGCGCAGCTTGCGCGTCAGCACAGCGTGCAGCTCCAGCATGACCTGGGTGCTGATGAGGAAATGCCGGTCGCTCGCCAGCGCGTCGGCGGCCTGTGCCTGCTTGACCGGCTCCGAGGCGTCGAACCGGTAGGCGATGACGTTCGTGTCGACGAAGACGCTAGCCACGGTGCAGCTCGTCGCGTGTCCACGCGCGGCCCGCTCCGTCGGACCCGGTACCGGCGGCGTCTGCGACCGAGCCAAGCTCGGCGAAGACTGCTCGCGCCGCCGTGCCGGCCCCGGCGTACCGCTCGAGCATCCCCGCCAGGTAACCATTCACCGACTCGTGGCGCTCCAGCGCCCGGATGCGTGCACGGCGCAGGACATCCGCGTCAACCGTGATCGTGAGATTCGCCATGGGGCAGTGTAGCGCGGGACTCGTGCTGCACGGCTCACTCCACCGGCAGGCCGAGCCCCCGGGCAATGACGAGCCGTTGGATCTCGCTGGTGCCCTCGCCGATCTCCAGCACCTTGGCGTCGCGGTAGAACCGCGCCACCGGGTACTCCGCCATGAAGCCGTAGCCGCCGAACACCTGGGTCGCGATGCGGGTCGCCGTGACGGCCGACTCGGTGGCGTACAGCTTGGCGATCGCCGCCGCGTGCTTGAACCGGGCGAGCGGTGCGCCCGAGTCCTTGAGTGCCGCCGCCTTGTAGGTAAGGGTGCGGGCCGCCTCTGCCATCACCGCGAGGTCGGCGACCTGGAAGGCGACGCCTTGCTTGGCGCCGATCGGCACTGTGAACGTCGTCCGCTCCCCCGCGTACGTCGTGCTCAGCTCGAGGCAGGCCTCGATGCAGCCGAGCGCGAGGGCCGCGATCGCGACCCGGCCGTCGTCCAGCGTGGCCAGGAACTGCGCGAAGCCACGGCCGCGCTCGCCGAGCAGGTGGTCCGCGGGGACGGTGGCGTCGCTGAAGGTGAGCGGGTGGGTGTCGGAGGCGTGCCAGCCGAGCTTGTCGTAGGCGGGCTCGACGACGAAGCCAGCGGTGCCGCTGGGCACGACGATCGTGGAGATCTCTGCGCGGCCGTCGGGGCGCTCGCCGGTACGCACCGCGACGTTGACCAGTGCGGTGATGTCGCTGCCGGAGTTGGTGATGAACTGCTTCTCACCGTTGAGCACCCACGACCCGTCCCGCAGATCGGCGCGAGTACGCAGGCCGCCGGCGTCCGAGCCCGACCCGGCCTCGGTGAGCCCGAACCCCGCGAGGGCACGGCCCTCGACCAGATCGGGCAGCCAGCGCTCCTTCTGCTCCTGGCTGCCGAACTCCTGCAGCGGGTTGATGCCGAGGCCGACGGCGGCCTCCAGCGTGATGCCCATGGACTGGTCGACGCGGCCGATCTCCTCGATGGCCACGCACAGGCTGGTGAAGTCGCCGTCGGCACCGCCGAACTCCTCGGGCGCGGTCAGACCGAACAGGCCCAGCCCGCCCATCGCCTGCACCGTCTCGACGGGGAAGCGGTGCGCCCGGTCCCAGTCGGCGGCGTGCGGGGCGATCTCCGCCTGCGCGAAGTCACGCACCGACCGGCGGAACTCCTCGTGCTCGCGACTCAGCTCGAACGATGTCATCGGCCCTCCCCGGGGCGGTGGCTTGACGTTTACGTCAACGTAAACTACCCGGCCGGGTCGGAACAAGCCCCGTTCCGCCTCGCCCGAGCCAGTCGGCGTGCTGCAATGAGGACATGGATGCGGGCGTGCGTCGAGGGCCAGCCGTCGTGGCGCTGCTGATGGTCATCGCCGGGTGCTCCTCGGCGGGCGGCACCGGCGACAGCGGCGGCACCGGTGGCACAGCGGGCGGCGACCCCTCCAGCCCGCCGGGCGCCACCACGGTCGTCGCCGCCGGTGACATCAGCACCTGTCCGGGTGTGGACTGCGGGCCCGCGGACACCGCTGCACTGGTGGCCGACATCGACCCCAAGGCTGTGCTGACGTTGGGGGACAACCAGTACCCGAGCGGCGATCTTGTGGATTTCCGCGAGAAGTACGCCGAGACGTGGGGGCGCTTCGCCGACATCACCCACCCGGCTCCGGGCAACCACGAGTACGTGGCCAGCCCGGAGGCCGACGGCTACTTCTCCTACTTCGGCGCCGCCGCGCACCCCGACAGCGACGGCTACTACTCCTTCGACCTCGGCGACTGGCACCTGGTAGCCCTCAACAGCAACGACGAGTGCACCGAGCTGGCCTGCGACGACGGGTCGGCGCAGCAGCGCTGGTTCGCCGACGACCTGGCAGCCAGCGACGCCCGCTGCACGCTGGCGTACTGGCACCATCCCCGGTGGTCCAACGGCGAGCACGGAGACACCGAGAGTTCCGACGCGCTGTGGCGCACGGCCGCCGACGCAGGCGTCGACCTGGTGCTGAACGGCCACGACCACAACTACGAGCGGTACGCGGGGCAGGACGCCAGCGGCGCGGCCGACGAGCAGGGCACCGTCGAGATCGTGGCCGGCACCGGCGGCGCCGAGGTGCGCGACTTCGCCGAGCCGGCCGGCCCGCTCACCGAGGCTCGCGTCGAGGGACGCAAGGGCGTGCTGCGGCTCGACCTCGGCGCGCGCTCGTACTCGTGGCAGTTCGTGGCCGTCGGCGGGGAGGTCCTGGACCAGGGGCAGGCCGACTGCAACGCGGGCTGACGCTTTACGTTGACGTCAACGTGAGGAACGCTGACGGCATGGGCACCGACACCGCTGGCCGCACCTGGCGGATCGCCGAGCTGGTCGCGGAGTTCGGCGTCACCGCGCGGACCATCCGTTTCTACGAGGACCGAGGTTTGCTGACACCCCGCCGGCAGGGGCAGCGGCGCGTGTACGAGGGCCGCGACCGGGTGCGCCTGGCGCTGGTGCTGCGGGGGCGCCGGCTCGGCTTCAGCCTGGACGAGATTGCGACCATCGTGGACATGTACGACGCCGAGCCCGGCGAGGCCGGGCAGCTGCGCTACCTGCTGGACCAGATCGCAGCCCGGCGCCGGGATCTGGAGCAGCGGCGCCGCGACATCGACGAGACACTCGCCGAGCTCGACGTGGTCGCTGATCGGTGCCGTGACGACCTGGCCGGTCTGGCCGCGGGGTCATAGGGTCGGGAGTGAGTCCGCCCCACTTGGCGCGGACCCTCGACGAGGAGGAGAAGTCGCATGCCCATCCCGACCGAGAACGTCGGCTCGCTGCCCCGGCCCGCCAGCCTGCAGAAGGCCATCGCGGACTACGACGCAGGCAGCATCAGCTTCGAGGACCTGGCGGCCGAGCAGGACGCGGCCTGCAAGGACTCGATCGAACGGATGGAGGCGACCGGCGCCCCGATCGTCTCGGACGGGGAGCAGCGGGCGTCCAGCTTCGCGACGTACCCGATCACCGACACCCTCGCCGGCACCGGCCTGGCGGACAACCTCGCCGCGGACGGGCAGTACTTCGCGATCTTCGACGACGGGCACCACCGCCAGCTGCCGCGTCTGACCGGCGCGCCGTTCCGCTACAAGACGTTCGCCTCGGACTACCTGACCAAGTCCATCCCGTACGCCTCCGGACCGATGAAGCAGGCGGTCATCGCGCCGTCGATGCTGTCGCTGCTCTACCCGCTCGACGCGGACGTCGACGGCTACCCCCGCGAACAGTTCCTGTCCGACCTGTGCGACGAGGCGGAGAAGGACATCCGCCAGGCCTTCGCCGCCGGGGCACAGCGGGTGTCGGTGGACTTCACCGAGGGGCGGCTGGCGTCCAAGGACGACCCCCGGAACCCGTGGACCGGCCGGCACATGCTCGACGGGTTCATCGACCTCAACAACCGGGTGCTGGACCGCTTCTCCGCCGAGGAGCGGGTGAACATCGGCATCCACACCTGCCCGGGCGGTGACATGGACTCGGTGCACTCGGCCGAGGTCGACTACGCCGACCTGCTGCCGTCAATGTTCCGGATGAACGCCGGCTACTTCTTGATCCAGCTCGCCAGCGAGCGCGACAAGGAGTACGTCTACAAGCTGATCGGGGAGCACAGCCGCGACGACGCCAACGGCGTGCCGCAGGTCTGCCACATCGGGGTCATCGACCCGCTGAACCCGACCGTGGAGACGCCCGAGCAGGTGGCCGAGGCTCTGGTCACTGCCGCGCGGCACATCCCGGTCGAGCGGCTCGGCGCGACCGACGACTGCGGCTTCTCACCGTTCAGCGTGGACGACAAGCCCAAGCACGGGTCGCCGGACTTCGCCCGCGACGTCGCGTTCCGGAAGATCGCGGCCCGGGTGCAGGGCGTGCAGATGGCCGCCGAGCGCCTCGGGGTCTAGGGCCGCCCCGCTACCGCCGCCCGCTACCCCCGCCCGTCATCCGCGCATTTCGTGCCGTCCGAGCGCCGGCGATGATGCATTGGCGGGGTCCCCGGCACCCGCAATGCATGATCGTGCGTCCGAGCTGGTCTTTAGTCCAGCAGGCGGCGCAGGGCGCCGGCGTCCATGACGTCCACACCGGAAGGCAGCCGGGCGCGCAAGCCGCGGTCGCTGGTCACGACGCGTACGAGCCGTCCGGCCGCCGTCTCGGCATCGACGCGCTCAACCAAGGCGTCGTCGCCCGAGCCGGGCGCGATGACGGCACCCAAGCCCGGCGGCACCTCGGCCGCCCTGGCCTGGCCCTCGAGCACGACGACCACGCGCGGCACCGCAAGGTCCGTGTCGGCCACGCGCCGCAGCAGCCGCGCCGTCGCGCCTGCGCGGTCCCGCCACCACCCGTCCGGGCGGGAGCCCAGCACGTTCGCCACGTCGACGACGACCAGGTCGACCTCCACTGCTGGCTCGTACCGGTCTGACGCCCGGTAGACCTGGGCTTGGTGATGCTGACTTGTGACCGCAACCCGATCGACCGGCTGCTCACCGGCGGGCCAGACACGGACTGCGCAGTAGTCGTAACCCTCCTGGCCCTGGGCCTCCCACTCCAGCTCGACCTGCTGGCCAACCGCGAGCGTGGCGTAGCCGGCGACCGCGACCGCGCTGAAGTGTGCCCAGCAGCCGCCGGGTGTCGCTGCGGTGTCGATCACTCCCCAGCCCTCGTCGTCGAGCCATCGGCGTACGGTCCCCGGCACACTCACCGCGGAGCCCGAAGTCACCCGGACGTGATGTCGGCCTTGACGGTCTTGCCGCCGTAGCCGTTCTCGGTGTCGTGTCCCTCGACCGTGACGGTCGTGATACCGTCGGGGATCTCGACCCCGGTCTGAGTGCGGGTGAACGGCTGTTCCGACGCGTGGTCGTGGGTGAGTTCCATCTCGCCCAACACGTCGCCGTCGGGGCCGAGGACGCGCCAGCCGTCGGCATACCGCTCGGGGGAGTCGTACGGCGAGCTGATCGTCACGTCGAAGGTGTAGGTGCCCTCGCCCTCGGCGCTCACGGCCACCTCCTGTACGTCTGGGTACTTCTGCCCGGACGCGGACGCGGACGCGGACCCGGACCCGGTGCTCGCCGCCTCGTCGGCGGACGAGCAGCCTGAGACCGACAGCACGGCGGCGAACGTGGCGGCCAGCATGCCGGTGACAATGGCGTGTCGACGGGTCATCTCGTCAACTGTGTCACACCCCTAGACTCCCCCCGACCACTCGGCGAACGGGAGCATCGCGGTGACCAGGCAGGCAGCAGCGCAGCTGAGCACGGTGCTGATCGCCAACCGCGGCGAGATCGCCGTCCGCGTGATCAGGGCCTGCCGCGACGCCGGCCTGCGCAGCGTGGCGGTGTACGCCGAGGCCGACCGCGACGCCCTGCACGTACGGCTGGCCGACGAGGCGCACTCGCTGGACGGCGCAACACCTGGCGACTCGTACCTGTCAGTCGACAAGCTGCTCGACGTCGCGGCCCGCAGCGGTGCCGACGCGGTGCACCCCGGCTACGGCTTCCTGGCCGAGAACGCCGACTTCGCGCAGGCGGTGATCGACGCCGGCCTGGTCTGGGTCGGCCCGCCACCGCAGGCCATCAACGCGCTCGGCGACAAGGTGCAGGCCCGCCACATCGCCCAAAAGGTGGGCGCCCCGCTGGTGCCGGGCACGCCCGACCCGGTCAGCGGGGTCGACGAGGTCACGGCCTTCGCCGAGGAGCACGGACTGCCGATCGCGATCAAGGCCGCCTTCGGTGGTGGCGGCCGCGGCCTCAAGGTCGCCCGGACGATGGAGGAGGTGCCTGACCTGTACGAGTCGGCGGTGCGGGAGGC
>JBBSMN010000078.1:0-12757 GCA_038233135.1 Propionibacteriales bacterium | reverse complement strand
CCCGGTCGCCGCCGAAGACCAGGTGCGCGTGGCTGTCCACGAACCCGGGCAGCACCGCCCGGCCCTCGACGTCGAGCCGATGGTCGGCCGCGGGTGCGGACGACGCGGGGCCCACCCAGGCCACCGCGCTGTCGTCGACCACCAGCGCGGCGCCGGGCACCAGCCCCAGCCGGCTGGCGCCGAGCGACGGGTCGTTGGTCACCAGCTCGGCGATGCCGGTGATCAGCGTGCTCATCGCGCCTCCCACAGCGGCTGGATCGCGTCGGCCAGCAGCCGCCCCACGTCGCCGAGCAGGTGCCGGCCGCCGTCGACGACAACCCTGCCGCCGCCGACGACGGTGTGCACGTCTGCTGCGGCGGCCGCCAGCACCGCCTGGCTCGGTGCCGCCCCGGCCGTACGGGGGGTGTCGAGCCGCACCGCGACCAGGTCGGCGCGTTGACCGGTGGCGATGCGGCCGGCGTCGTCCCAGCCGAGCGCGCGGTGACCCTGCACGGTGAGCATGTCGACCAGACTGGCGGGGGCGAACCGGCCGCGCTCGCCGGTGGCCAACCTGGCATGGGACTCCACCAGCCGCACCTCGCCCAGCAGGTCGGTCAACGCGTGCTGGTCGCTGCCCACGCACAGCGGCGAGCCCGCCCGTTGCAGCCGGGCGAACGGGCCGATGCCGTCGGCCAGGTCAGCCTCGGTGGTCGGGCAGGCGCAGACCACCGTCGCGGAGCCTCCGAGCAGGTCGATGTCGGAGTCGCTCAGGTGGGTCGCGTGCACCGCCGTCGTGCCCGGCCCCAGCACCCCGTGCTCGCCAAGCAGAGCGGTCGGGCTGACACCGTAGAACGACTGGGCCGCGGCGTTTTCGGCCGGCTGCTCCGACAGGTGCACGTGCAGCGGGTCGTCGCCAGCCGCCTCGGTCACCGTGGTCAGCTGCTCGGCGGGCACGGCGCGGATCGAGTGCACCGCGGCGCCCAGCCGCACCCCCGGTCGTGGTGGCAGCCCCTGGGCCCGGGCCGCCCAGGCGTCGACGTCGGCGTCGGCGCAGCGCACCTGCACGTCGTCCAGGGCGGTGTGCCCGCCGGCCCCCAGCCCGCCGGCCAGGTAACAGGTGTCGAGCAGCGTCAGTCTGAGGCCGGCGGCCGCGGCGGCCTGCACCAGCGCCTCCGACATCGCGTTCGGCTCGTCGTACGGGTGCCCGCCCCGGCCGTGGTGCAGGTAGTGGAACTCCCCGACGCAGGTGACACCGGCCAGTGCCATCTCCGCGTACGCCGCCCGTGCCAGCGCGAGGTAGGAGTCGGGGTCGAGCCGCTCGGCGACGGCGTACATCGCCTGCCGCCAGGTCCAGAACGTGCCGCCATGGTCGTGGGTGCGCCCGCGCAGCGCCCGGTGGAAGGCGTGCGAGTGGGCGTTGGCGAAGCCGGGAAGCACCAGGCCGGGCAGCCGGTGGTCGCCGTCGACGGGTGTGCAGCCGGGCTGCACCGCGGTGATGCGCCCGCCGTCCACGGTGACGCGCACGCCGGCCGCCGGGCCGGCGTCGAGCCAGGCGTGCTCGCACCAGTAGGTGGTCACGCCAGCTCCTCGACGACCCGGGCCAGCGCGGCCACCCCGGCCAGGCAGTCGTCGGTCTCGGCGTGCTCGGCGGGGGAGTGTGAGACCCCGGTGGGGTTGCGCACGAACACCATCGCGGTGCGGATGCCTGCCGCCGACAGGATGCCGGCGTCGTGCCCCGCCCCGGTCGCCAGCACCGGCGCCGCAGTGCCGCCGGGCCCGGCCAGCAGTGTTGCCAGCCGGTCTCGCAGGGCGGTGTCGAACCGGGTGGGCGGCGACCACGACTCCTCGGCCGGCGTCACCCCGGCCGCCGCGCCGACGTCGGCGACCACCGCCCGTACGTCATCGGGCACCGGCCCGCGGGCGTCCAGCCACGCCGTCACCGCCGACGGGATCGCGTTGACACCGCCCGGCTCGACCCGCAGCTTGCCGATCGTGGCGACCGCGTCGTGCCGCTCGGCGGAGGAGCGCGCGGTCTGCACGGCGGCGGCCAGGTCGAGCATCGGGTCGTCGCGGTCGACCAGCCGGGTGGTGCCGGCGTGGTCGGCGCGCCCGCACAGGTCCAGCCGCCACCGCCCGTGCGGCCAGATCGAGCTGGCCACCCCCACCGCGGCACCGGCGCCGCCCGCCGCGTCGACCAGCCCGCGGCCCTGCTCGACGTGCAGCTCCACGAACGTGCCCACCCGGCGCAACGCCTCGTCGTCCCGGCCCAGCTGGGCGGGGTCGTGGCCGGCCGCCCGCATCGCCTCGGCCATCGACGTCCCGTCGGCGTCGGTCAGCCCGCGCCCCCGGTCGGCGTCCAGAGCGCCGGTGAGCAGCCGCGAGCCGGCGCAGGCGATACCGAAGCGGGCGCCCTCCTCGTCGCCGAAGCAGGCAACCCCCACCGGCCCTCGCGGCTCGAAGCCGGTGGCCCGCAACGCGTCCAGTGCGGCGAAGGCCGAGACGACGCCGAGCGGCCCGTCGTACGCCCCGCCGTCGGGGACCGAGTCGAGGTGGCTGCCGAGCACCAGCCCCGGCCGGCCGGCGGCCACCGCAGCGTCCGGGTCACCCCACCAGGCCCACAGGTTGCCGGCGCGGTCGGTGACCACGTCCAGGCCGCGCTGCTGGGCGGCGGCGACGAACCACTCCCGCAGCGTGGCGTCGACACCGGTCCACGCGAACCGGCGGTAGCCGCCGGTGGTCGGCTCGCGCCCCACGTCAGCCAGCTCGGCCCACAGCTGGTCGAAGCCGGTCACTGCGCGGCGCCCTCGCTCATCGGGATCCGTACGCCGCGCTCGGCGGCCACCTGTTCGGCGCTCTCGTAGCCGGCGTCCACGTGCCGGATGATGCCGGTGCCGGGGTCGTTGCTCAGCACCCGGGCCAGCTTCTGCGCGGCCAGGTCGGTGCCGTCGGCGACGCTGACCTGTCCGGCGTGGATGCTGCGGCCGATGCCCACGCCGCCGCCGTGGTGGATCGACACCCAGGTCGCGCCCGACGCGGTGTTCACCATCGCGTTCAGCAGCGGCCAGTCCGCGATCGCGTCGGAGCCGTCGGCCATCGCCTCGGTCTCGCGGTACGGCGAGGCCACCGACCCGCAGTCGAGGTGGTCGCGCCCGATCACGATCGGCGCGCTGATCTCACCGGAGGCCACCAGCTCGTTGAAGCGCAGCCCTGCCCGGTCGCGCTCGCCGTGACCGAGCCAGCAGATCCGGGCCGGCAGCCCCTGGAAGGCGACCTTGTCCTGCGCGGCGCGGATCCACCGGTGCAGGTGGTCGTTGTCGGGGAACAGCTCCAGCACCGCCCGGTCGGTGGCGGCGATGTCGGCCGGGTCGCCGGACAGCGCCGCCCAGCGGAACGGGCCCTTGCCCTCGCAGAACAGTGGCCGGATGTAGGCGGGGACGAAGCCGGGAAAGTCGAATGCCCGCTCGAACCCGCCCTGTCGTGCCTCGTCGCGGATCGAGTTGCCGTAGTCGAAGACCTCCGCGCCGGCGTCCAGGAAGCCGACCATCGCCTCCACGTGCCGGGCCATCGACGCCTGCGCCCGCTCGGTGAACTCCTCGGGCTTGGCGGCGGCCAGCTCGTGCCAGTCGTCGATGTCGACGCCCTCGGGCAGGTACGACAGCGGGTCGTGTGCGGAGGTCTGGTCGGTGACGATGTCGATGGCGGCCCCCCGGCGCAGCAGCTCACCGAACACGGTGGCGGCGTTGCCGACCAGCCCGACACTGAGTGGCCGCCGGTCGCGGCGCGCCTGCTCGCAGCGCGCGACGGCGGCGTCGAGGTTCGGGGCAAGCTCGTCGAGGTAGCGGTGGTCGACGCGGCGCTGCAACCGGGCCCCGTCGACGTCGACGACCAGGCACACGCCGCCGTTGAGGGTGACTGCTAGCGGCTGCGCTCCGCCCATTCCGCCGCACCCGCCGGTCAGCGTGACGGTTCCGGCGAGGCTGCCGCCGCTGTGCTGATTCCGGCTGGAGGCCGCGAGCTTCGCGGCGACGGCGGCGAACGTCTCGTACGTGCCCTGCAGGATGCCCTGGGTGCCGATGTAGATCCACGAGCCGGCCGTCATCTGGCCGTACATGGTGAGGCCGAGCTGTTCGAGGCGGCGGAACTCCGGCCAGGTCGCCCAGTCGCCGACCAGGTTGGAGTTGGCGATCAGCACCCGCGGCGCCCACTCGTGGGTCTGCAGCACCCCCACCGGGCGGCCGGACTGCACCAGCATCGTCTCGTCGTCTCGCAGGGTCGTCAGGGTCCGCACCATCGCGTCGAAGCTGGCCCAGTCGCGGGCGGCGCGGCCGGTGCCGCCGTAGACGACGAGGTCGTCAGGGCGCTCGGCGACCTCGGGGTCGAGGTTGTTCTGGAGCATCCGCAGCGGTGCCTCGGTCTGCCAGCTGCGGGCCGTCAGATCGGTGCCGCGGGGGGCGCGGACGGGTCGGGCTCCGTGCATGGGTGGGGGTCCTTTCGGCTCAGCGAAGCAGCGGGTCGGGGGCGGTGGCGATGCTGCCGTCGGCGACCAGGCCGACGACGGTCTCGATCTCGGGGGCCAGGTGCCGGTCGGTGCCGGATCCGGCGACCCCGGCGGTGCGGATCGCGTCCCGTACGGCGCCGGTGCCGGCGGCGGGTGTCAACGGCGCACGCAGATCGATGCCGCGGGCGGCGGTCAGCACCTCGATCGCAAGCACCCGGGTCAACCCGTCGACGGCGCGGCGCAGCTTGCGGGCCGCAGCCCATCCCATCGACACATGGTCCTCCTGCATGGCCGACGACGGGATCGAGTCGACGCTGGCCGGGTTGGCCAGCCGCTTCAGCTCGCTGACGATGCCGGCGGCGGTGTACTGGGCGATCATGTGCCCGGAGTCGACACCGGGGTCGTCGGCCAGGAACGGCGGCAGCCCCTGGCTGCGGGCCACGTCGAGGAAGCGGTCGGTGCGCCGCTCGCTCATGCTTGCCACGTCGGCGACGGTGATGGCCAGGAAGTCCAGCACGTAGCCGACGGGGGCGCCGTGGAAGTTGCCGTTGGACTCCACCCTGCCGTCTGGGGTGACGACCGGGTTGTCGATGGCCGCGGCCAGCTCGCGCCCCGCCACCAGTGCCGCGTGCTCGACGGTGTCGCGGGCCGCGCCGTGCACCTGGGGGGCGCAGCGCAGCGAGTAGGCGTCCTGCACCCGGGTGCACTCGGGGGTGCGGTGGCTGGCCATGATCTGGCTGCCGGCCAGCAGCGCGGTGAGGTTGGCGGCCGACGCGGCCTGCCCGGGGTGCGGACGCACCCGCTGCAGGTCGGCGGCAAAGACGGCGTCTGTCCCGAGCTGGGCCTCCACGCTCATTGCCGCCGCCACGTCGGCGGTCGTCAGCAGCCGGCGCAGGTCGGCGATCGCCAGCACCAGCATGCCGAGCATCCCGTCGGTGCCGTTGATCAGCGCGAGGCCCTCCTTCTCGGCCAGCACGACCGGCTCGATGCGGTGCGCCGCCCGTGCGTCGGCTGCGGGCATCAGCCGGCCGTCAGCGTCGCGCACCTCGCCCTCGCCGATGAGCGCCAGGGCGACGTGCGCCAGAGGAGCCAGGTCGCCGGAGCAGCCCAGCGAGCCGTACTCGTGCACCACCGGGGTGATGCCCGCGGTGAGCACCGCCGCGTACGTGCGGGCCGTCTCCAGCCGCACCCCCGTACGCCCGGTCGCCAGGGTGGACAGCCGCAGCAGCATCAGCGCACGGACGACCTCGCGCTCGACCTCGGCGCCGGACCCGGCGGCGTGCGACCGGATCAGGCTGCGCTGCAGCTGCGCGCGCATCGCTCCGGGGATCTGGACGGTGGCGAGCGCCCCGAAGCCGGTGGAGATGCCGTAGTGCGGACGGGTGTCGCCGGCCAGCGCGTCGATGATGGTGCGGCTGGCCCGGATCGCCGCCTCGGCACCCTCGCCGAGCCGGACCCCGGCGCCGAGGCGAGCGACGCGTACGACGTCGTCCGGGTGCACCGGCCCGGTGCCCACCGTGACCGCTGGCTGCGCGCTCATAGCTCCATGGCACACCCGTGGCGGTGCGGGTGCCAGTACCGTGCAGTCATATGAGTCTGAGATCCCAGACACGCAGTCGGTGCAGTCGGCGCAGTCGGTGCAGTCGGCGCAGTCGGTGCAGTCAGGGCTGCCGGTGAGCGGCGTCCCGGCCGCCCGGCAGGCGCTGGCCGTTCTGCAGGTGCTGGCCCGGCAGCCCGAGCCGGTGCCGGCGGCGGTGCTGACCCGGGCACTCGGCCTGCCGCGCTCCACCACGTACCACCTGCTGGGTGAGCTGCAGCGCGCCGGATTCGTCGTGCACCTGTCGGCTGAGCGCCGCTGGGGGCTGGGGGTTAGCGCCTTCGAGCTCGGCTCGGCCTACACCCGCCAGGTGCCGCTGGCTCGGGTGGCTGGGCCGGTGCTGACCCGGCTCGTCGACGAGGTGCGGCACAGCGCGCACCTGGCCGTGCTGCACGGCCGCGAGGTGCTGTACGTGATCGAGGAACGAGTGCCCGGTCGGCCACCGCTGGTGACCGACGTCGGAGTCCGGCTGCCCGCCCATCTGACCGCCAGCGGTCGGGCGTTGCTCGGCCGGCTGTCGTCCGCGCAGGTGCGGGCGCTGTTCCCCGATGCCGGTGCGTTCGTCGACCGGCACGGGCTCGGCCCGACCTCTCTGACCGCGCTGCGACGGCTGCTGGTGGACGTACGGACACGGGGGTTCGCGCTGGAGAGCGGCGAGGTGACGCCGGGCTTCGCGTCGGTGGCCGCGGCCGTGCACGACCACCTGGGCCAGCCGGTCGCCGCGGTGGCGGTCACCTATCCGGTGGACGGCGGTGGTGTGCTCGGCGAGCCGCCCTCAGTCGACTCGCTCGCACCTGCGGTGCTGCGGTCGGCACGGCAGCTGCAGCAGCGGATCCACGGCCGCTCAGCGGCTACCCCCGGTCTGACAGCTACCCCCGGTCTGACAGCTACCGCAAGGGGTTGACCCAATGGACCTCGCTGAACCGGGCGAAGTCGGTGTCGGCGGAGCAGATGGCCAGGCCGTGCTCGATGGCCAACGCGGCGAGGTCAGCGTCCGGAATCAGGTTGCCGGACAGCTGATGCCGGGTGATCAGCTCCGCGAGGACCTCGGCATGCCGGGCTGTGGGGGTGGGCACCCACACCGGATCGGCTGCCAGCCATTCCTGCACGTCACGCCACGCCTCCGCGGGCCTGAGCGGGCTGCGCGCTGCCCGCGGGTGGGTGGCAGTACGCAGGAACGCCGTCAGCGATGGCCACGGCAGGCCGACGCGAAGTTCGCCGCCCAGCACCGCGGTCAGCCAGCTGTGAGCACCATCGTGCAGCGGGCTGGACCGGTCGACCTGCCCGACCTCGGTGACGGTTGACCCCGCCGACGTGATCGTTCGGCACGTCCCCCTTCAGGATGTGCAGGTCGGTGCGGCAGGATCGGGCGTATCAACGGCACACAGGCCGAGTACGTGCGCGCATCCTGCCGACCCGTTTGAGATCGGGGTGCGCAACGGTCGGGTCAAGCCCGGCGACACCGTCGCAGTTGTCGGCGCCGGCCCCGTGGGTCTGGCGGCGATCATGACCGCCGGGCTTTACGGCGCCGCTCGCGTCATAGCGATCGACCTCGACGGCAACCGGCTGGAACAGGCCGCCGGTTTCGGTGCGACCGACACGGTCAACAGCGCTCAGGCGGGTTGGCGGGACGAGGTGCTCGCGATGACCGACGGGCTCGGGTTGGATGTCTCGATCGAGGCGGTCGGCCTGCCGGAGACCTTTGAGATGGCCGCCGACATCATCCGGCCGGGTGGGGCGGTCGCCAACGTCGGAGTGCACGGCGCACCCGCAGAGCTGAAACTGCAGGATCTGTGGATCAAGGACGTGGTCATCACCACCGGTCTGGTCAGCGCCACGACCACGCCGATGCTGCTCAAGCTGGTCGCGCAGGGCCGCCTGACGCCGGAGCGGTTCGTGAGCCACCACTTCGCCTTCGAGGACATCGTCGACGCATATGACACGTTCGGCCGCGCGGCGGAGACAAAGGCGCTCAAGGTGGCGATCACCGGTTGACCCACTGCTTCACGTGTTGTCGCCTGGGTACTGCCGGGAGGTCAGAGACGACCGACCCGAGGAGTAGACCGTGCAGATCGACAAGTCCCAGATCATCGACATGCTCAAGTCGCAGGGCGACACCGGCAACGCCCAGCAGGCCGACCAGGAGCTGCCGCAGCAGGTGGACACCGAGCAGCACGCCGGCCTGCTGGAGAAGTTCGGCCTCAACCCGCAGGACCTGATCTCCAAGTTCAGCGGCGGCAGCGGTGGCGGGATTGGTGGCATGCTCGGCTGATCCGAACAGCCACAGTTGTCACCGGCACACGGTGCTAGAACACCGTGTGCCGGTGACAAGTTGGTTGGGGGGAGACTGGCCCCGCATAAGGCAACCGCGAACAGCCAGGAGTTGACGCCGGACATGAGTAGCCCGACGACCTCGACGACCCAGCACGAGCCGCCCGGCGCAGACGCCGAGCGGCCAAGCCAGATTCCCCCGCGCGGCTGGTTCGCCGTCCTCAAGCGCACGTTCCAGGAGATGGGTCGCGACCACCTCACCCTGCTCGCCGGCGGCGTCGCCTATGCCTGGTTCATGGCGTTGTTCCCCGGCCTGATCGCGGCGGTGCTCACCTACGGGCTGGTCACCGACCCGGCAGATGTGCAGCGCCAGATCGACAACCTGCTCGCAGGGCTGCCCGCCGACGCCCAGTCGCTCCTGGCCGACCAGATGAGTGCGCTCGCCACGACGTCGTCCGGTGGGCTGGGCGTTGGGCTCATCGTCAGCATCGCACTCGCCCTGTGGAGCGCCTCAGCTGGCATCGCGGGCCTGCTGGAGGCGGTCAACCTCGCCTACGACGAGGAGGAGACACGCGGATTCGTCGAGAAGCGCGGCCTGGCGCTGCTGTTGACGCTCGGGTTCCTGGTGTTCCTGGCGGTCGCGATCGGTCTGGTGGCGGTTCTGCCGGCTGTTCTGGACCAGTTGGGCCTCGGCATCGTGGCGGAGGCGGCGGTCCAGATCGCCCGCTGGGGTGGGTTGGTGTTGCTGATGATCCTCGCGCTCGGCGTGGTCTATCGAGTCGGGCCCGACCGGGACTCTGCGCGGGTGCGCTGGATCAGCACCGGCGCTGTCACCGCCACCTTGTTGTGGGTCGCAGCCTCGATCGTGTTCTCGCTGTACGTCGACAACTTCGGCAGCTACGGCAAGACGTACGGTAGCCTCGCAGGCGTTGTGGTGCTGCTGCTGTGGCTGTGGATCACCGCGCTGGTGGTGCTGCTCGGCGCCGAGCTGAACGCCGAGTCCGAGGGCCAGACCCGGCACGACACCACCACCGGAGAGCCCCAACCGCTGGGACAGCGCGGTGCTGTCAAGGCGGACGAACCACCACCTGCGCGGCGGCCCAGCCGTCGGTGACAACCGCGTACCGGTTGACCTATGCTTGACCTGTAGCAGCCCCGGACCCGGGCGGCACGGTCGATTTCATCCGCGCCCAGGGGATCTCATGAGCGAGACACCGTTAGTTCATGCCAGCACTGTTGACGGGGCGGGGTTAGACCGGGTTAGACCTCGACAGGGCGCCGTACGCCAGCCTGGTCGCCCCACTCTCTCGGCTGGCGATGACCGCCGGATCCGAGTTCAGCATCGACGACATGCTCCGTGACCTGTGCCGCACGGCGGTCGAGACCCTGACCGTCGATGGCGCCGGCGTCATGGGCAGGGACGGCAACCGACTGCGCTTCGTCCACGCCTCGGAGGAGGTGGTCGCGATCGAGCAGCTGCAGGAGCAGTTCCAGGACGGGCCGTGTCATGACAGCGCGGTCCGTCAGGAAGTGGTGGCCGTGAACGACATCGCCGCGTCGACACGATGGCCGCAGTTCGTGGCCGCCTCTGAGCTCGCCGGCGCCGGTTCGATGGTCGCGACACCGCTGGTCGCCCGGGCCATGTCGTGGGGAGTCCTCGACCTCTATCGCCACAGTCCCGGGTCGTGGAGCGACGAGGACCTGGCTGCGGCGAGGCTGTTCGCGACGTCGCCGCATCGTATGTATCCGTGGCTGCTGACCGAGATCTGGCGCTGGTCGCCCGCCGCGAGCTCGAGCACCGGGCCACCCACGACGAGCTCACCGGGCTGCCCGGCCGGGCGTTGCTCTTCGACCGCGTGCAGCATGCCGTGGACGCCACCGAGCGGCACCAGTCGTCGATCGCGGTGCTCCTGATGGATGTCGACCACTTCAAGGCCATCAAAGACGAGATGGGCCACGCCACCGGCGACGTGGTGCTCACGGAGGTGGCCCGCAGGGTCAAGTCCGTGCTCCGCAGCAGCGACACCCTGGCCCGGCTCTCGGGGGACGAGTTCGTCGCGGTCTGCGAGGACCTGAGCACCGGCGAGGAGGATCTGGACCAGGAGATTGCCGTGATCGTGTCGCGGATCGGTTCGGCCCTGGGCCGGCCGGTGTACGTCGCTGGTCACGAGGTCACCGTCTCGGTCAGCGTCGGGGTGGCGCTGGCCAGCCGGGATCGTAGTGCGCGAGACCTGATCGACACCGCCGACCAGGCGATGTACCGGGCCAAGCACGAGGGTCGGGGCCTGGTCGTGATCAGAAACCCGGCATCGGCCGCCGGGAGGGGATGAGCCGCGACCGCCTGGCGCGGGTGTGGTCCCTCGTCGACGCCGAGCCGCCGCCCGTCGACGCCGGTGGTCGTACGGAGCCGTGGTTGAAGCGTCTGTGCTCCGCGGCGATCCGCGCGCTGCCCGCATGCGGCGCCGGAGTCACGGTCCAGACCGCGGACGGTGCTCTCGGCGTGGCAGCCGCCTCCGACCCGGCCAGCGCGGCGTTGGAGGACACCCAGTTTGCGCTGCCGGCTCCGATTGCAGCATTGACCTTTCGCTTTGTGGCTGTTCGTATGCGTGTGGAGGAGCCCTTCAGACAGCGTGGGGCGCGCGTGGGAGGCGAGTGGGCCATGCCCGGGGTCGCTGCGGACCGACTGGCGACGGTCTTCGTCGAGGTCGCCGACACGCTGATCGACGAGTTCGACGTGGTCGACTTCCTGCACATGGTCACCTGCCGGACTGTCGAGCTCGCGGACGTGACGGCCGCGGGCCTGCTGCTGGCGAACCACCACGGTGAGCTGCAGTTCGTGACCGCCTCGGACGAGCGGACCGAGCTGCTCGAGCTGTTCCAGCTGCAGGGCCATGAGGGTCCGTGCCTGGACTGCCACCGCACTGGGGTGCCGGTGACCTATGCCGACCTCACCAGCACGACCACACCGTGGCCGGCCTTCACTCAGCGGGCGCTCGCCGCCGACTTCAGGTCGGTGCACGCGGTGCCGTTGCGCCTGCGTGACGAGACCATCGGGGCGCTGAACCTTTTCGGCGCTACCTCTGGGAGCCTCGCACCCCAGGAGGGCAGCATCGTGCAGGCCTTGGCCGACGTCGCCACGATCGCGCTGCTGCAGGAGCGGACGATCGGGCAGCGCGAGGTGCTGGCCCAGCAGCTGCAGGGTGCCCTGAACAGCAGGGTTGTCATCGAGCAGGCCAAGGGGGTCGTCGCGCAGACCCACGGCGTCAGCATCGACGACGCGTTCGTGCTGCTGCGTGACCACGCTCGACGCAGCCGCCGGTTGCTGTCCGACGTCGCCCATCTGGTCGTCACCGATCCGACGTCGCTCGCCGACGTCGCATCCGAGCGAGTGCGGCCTAGGTGATCGCAGAGCGGCTCGCACGCCGGAGCGCAGCCGGGCCGCGACCGCCACATCAGGACCGGGCAGGATCGTCCCGTGACCTCAACCGATCTGCCCGATCCGGGCCCGAAGCCGACCCAGGCCGACCTGCCGCCCGACGCGTGGGGGCTGCTGCCGGACTGGATTGACGCTCAGGGGCGTCAGCAGCGGGTCGACGACGGCGTGCTCGACACGTTCCGGGCCGCGATCGGTGACGCACCGGCTGCCCTGGCGGCGCACCGGCCGGTCGTCACCCGCCCCGGCGCCCAGCTGCCGCCCGAGCTGCACCTCACGCCGGGCAGCACGGCGCAGGTGACCTGTGAGGACGGCTCCGTACGCAGCATCGACGCGCAGACGCTGCCGGGCGACTTCCCGCTCGGCTACCACCAGATCCGTTCAGCGGACGGCAGCGAGCAGCGGCTCATCGTGTCACCCGGGCGATGCTGCCTGCCGGCGGCCGGCCGCGCCTGGGGCTGGACCGTGCAGCTGTACGCCCTGCGCTCGCGCGGCAGCTGGGGTATTGGCGACCTGGCCGACCTACGGGCGGTGCGGGAGTGGTCGCAGCAGCTCGGCGCGGGCTTCTTGCTGGTGAACCCGCTGCACGCGGTCGCGCCGACGCTGCCGCAGGAGGCGAGCCCCTACCTCCCCGCGACGCGCCGCTTCCTCAACCCCGTCTACCTGCGGGTGGACGAGGTGCCGGGTGCCGACGGCGTCGACCTGACCGCGTACGAGGAGCGGGCCGACCGGCTCGCTGCCGGCGACACCGACCGCGACGCGGCGTGGTCGATCAAGCGGGCGGCGTTGCGCGCCATCTTCGACGCCCGGGACCGGGGTCCCCGGGCGGCGCAGTGGCGGGAGGTGCAGTGGCGGGAGGCACAGGGCAGCGCCCTGGAGGAGTACGCGGTGTGGTGCGTGCTGGCCGAGCATCTCGGTGCGGACTGGCGGACCTGGCCCGACCAGCTGCGCCGCCCGGAGTCAGCCGCCGTGGCGGCCT
>JBBSMN010000077.1:0-12759 GCA_038233135.1 Propionibacteriales bacterium | reverse complement strand
GACTTGGCGTGCTGGGCGAAGATGTCGAGGATCAGCGCGGTCCGGTCGACGACCTTGACCTTGACCCGGTCCTCCAGGTTGCGCAGCTGGCTCGGCGTCAGCTCGCCGTCGCAGATCACCGTGTCCGCCCGGCTCGCCTGGACGGTCTCGCGCAGCGCCTCGACCTTGCCGGTCCCGATGTAGGTGGCGGGGTCAGGTCGCTGCCGGCGTTGCAGCAGTGTCTCCAGCACCTGCGACCCGGCAGTCTCCGCGAGCAGCTTGAGCTCGGTCAGCGAGTTTTCGGCACCGTGGACGTCGCCACCTGGCCACACGCCGACCAGCACCACCCGCTCGAGGCGCAGCTGGCGGTACTCGACCTCTGAGATGTCCTCGAGCTCGGTCGACAGGCTGGCCACGCGGCGCAGCGCCTGGCGGTCCTCGAGATCAAGGTCACCGGCGGCGGGCTCGCGCTCGGGCGTGGGCTCGGCGTCGTCCGCCGGGGAGTCCGCGAGGTCGGGGTCGTACGGGAAGGCGCTCGTCATGTGCCCCGTCTCAACGTCGGTCGTGCGCCCGGTGTTCCGCACGCTGTCGTTGCGATGCTGCCACGGCCAGCCGCCACGATCATCCGGATTTTGCCCTCGCGGAGTCTGCGGGGTGGCGGGAGAGTGTCAGCGTGCCGCGGGCGACGACCTCGGCGGGGCCGGTGAGCACCGCATGACCGTCGGCACGCAACGTGACGTCGAGTCGGCCACCCAGCACGTCCACGCGGTACGTCGCGGGTCGGGGCGGTCTGCCCGCGAGCCGCTCAGCCAAGACCGCCGCCGCGCAGGCACCGGTGCCGCAGGACCGGGTCTCACCAGAGCCACGCTCGTGCACTCGCATCCGTACGTGCCGCTCCCCCGCGGCGGCGACGAACTCGATGTTGACGCCCTCGGGGTAGACCGACCGGTCGTACGCGGGCGGATCGACCAGCGGGCCGGCCTCGGCCACGTCGGCCACCTCGACGACCGCGTGCGGGTTGCCGGTGTCGACCCCCGCCGCCGGCCAGATGCTCCCGGCGACCGTGACCTCGCTGGCCGCGGTCTGCTCCACCGGACCCATGTCGACGCTCCAGCGACCGTGGCCCTCAGCGCACAGCTGCAGTGCGCCGGCGCGGGTGCCGATCCGTACGGGGCGGTGAGGACACGGGTCCGCGAGCAGGCCGTCCGCGAGCAGGCCCTCCTCGAATAGCCACTGCGCCAGCACGCGGATTCCGTTGCCGCACATTTCGCTGGTCGACCCGTCGGCGTTGCGGTAGTCCATGAACCACTCGGCGCCTTCCGCGACGGCCTGCTCAGCCGCGGGTACGCCGTACGCGGCGAGGGCTGCGGAGCCGACCACGCGGATAACGCCGTCGGCGCCAAGCCCGCGGTGGCGGTCACAGGCGGCGGCCACGAAAGCGGCGGCGGCGGTCGAGGTGAACGCACCGTGCAGCGTGCCGTCGAGGTCGGGCAGCAGCACGAAGTCGTTCTCGGTGCCGTGGCCCTTGGCCCACGACCAGGCGACGGCAGCGGGCTGCTGGTGACCGTTCATCACCGCCAGCCTAGTGTCAGCCGGTCCCCGCCTACCCTGGCCCGATGGTGGATCCGACCGACGGTGCCCCTGCCTTCGTGCTGCACGAGCACCGTAAGCCGCAGCACCACTTCGACCTGCGGTTGGAGGAGGACGGGGTCCTGCGGTCGTGGGCGCTGCCTCGCGGACTGCCGGTGCGATTGGACCAGGACCGGCTCGCGGTCGAGGTGCCCGACCACGACATCGACCACCTGGACTACACCGACGCCGACAAGTCCATCGCCGACACCGGGTGGTGGGCGGAGCACGACCGCAACGAGCGTCGGTTGCTGTTCACGCTGCACGGACGCGACAGCGCGGTGCGGTACGCGCTGATCCGAACCGACCGGGACTGGCTGCTGCACCGCACCAAGGACCAACCGCAGGTCAGTGGATAGGACTGCCGCAAGCGGCGGTCAGTCACCTCCGAGAAGTTGCCCGGCCAGGTCGTCCAAACCGGACGCGACCAGCGCGGGCTCGTCGAAGCAGTCCGGCCAGGGCGCGGCACCGCGGGCGATCCAGGCCGTACGCAGGCCCGCCGAGTGTGCCCCCTGCAGGTCCCACGGATGCACCGCCACCATCAGTGCCTGGCTCGCCTGGACTCCGCACTGGTCGAGAGCGTAGGCGTACGGGGCCGGGTGCGGCTTCCACGGCCCGACCTCCTCGACCGACAACCTCCGCTCGAACAGCGAGAGCAGGTCGGCCTGCTCGAACAACGCGTCCGACATGGCCGTCGCGCCGTTGGTCAGCGGGACCAGACGCACCCCGGCGTCATGGAGCCGTCGAAGGCCCGGTGCCACGTCGGGGTGCATCGGCAGCGACCTGAAGCCGCCCAGCACATGTTGCACCGAGTCGTCGACGCCGCCCCCGGCAACCCCGGCGGCGACCAGCCGCTGCCGCAGCAGCGCCGCGGCGACCTCGGCGAACACCGGTGACCGGCCCACCAGCGACAGCGCGAACCCGTCGCGCAGCACCGAGGCGAACCAGGCCTCCCGGTGGCCCCCCAGCCCCACCGCCGCGAAGCGGTCGTCGAGCGGCGACAGGTCGGACAGCGTCTCGTTGACGTCGAGCACGCAGACGCTCGGCAGGTCACTCACCACGACCGCCCTCTCACCGGGGGTCCACCACCGCGGTGTCGCCGCCGCCGCGACGCTCCGGCTCGGCCACCGCCACCAGGGAGCCGTTGCGGCGCAGCTCGATCGCCGTCGCGGCACCGATCTCGGACCCGCTGGTGCCCGGGTCGCCGGGCGGCACGAACGTGTGCCCCAGCTCGGCCAGGTCGGAGCCGTACTTGTCGATGAACTCCTGCTCGGCGACGACCGACCCGGTGTTGCGCTGGGTCGCTCGAGGGGCCGCCACGGCCTCGACCAGGTTCATGCCGAGGTCGATGCGGTTCAGCAACACCTGCAGGACGGTCGTGATGATCGTGGAACCGCCCGGTGAGCCGACCGCCAGCCACGGCTGCCCGTCTCGCAGGACGATCGTCGGCGACATCGAGCTGCGCGGCCGCTTGCCGGGCTGGATGCGGTTGGGGTCGTCGGCCTCGTAGACGGGGCTGAAGTCGGTCAGCTCGTTGTTGAGGAGGAATCCCCGCCGCGGGACTGTGATCGCCGACCCCCCGGTCTGCTCGATGGTGAGCGTGTAGGACACCACGTCACCCCAGCGGTCAACGACGCTGAGGTGGGTCGTGGAGCGGCCCTCGGTGTCCGCGGGCGCTGCCGTGGCTGCGGCGGTGTTCGTCGTGCCAGCGGTGCTCCCGGCCCCGGTCGCCCCGGCGCGCGCCGACCTGGCTCGCTTGCACAGCGTGTAGTCGCCGTCGGGCTGACCCTCGAGGACGGGCTTGACCGCTGCCTCGTCGATGTCGATCGTGCAGGACCGCTCGGCGGCGAAACCGTCCGACAGCAGCTGACGCAGGGGGACGTCGACGAAGTCGCTGTCCCCGAGGTAGGCGCCGCGGTCGGCGAACGCGACCGCGGTGGACTCCAGATAGAGGTGCAGGCTGGTCACCGGCCGGCGCTCGCTGACCGGGAGCCGCTCGAGGATGTTCAGCGCCTCGCCGACGGTGGAGCCGCCAGAGCTCGGAGGGCCCATGCCAAAGACATCAAGGCCCAGGTAGTCGACCTTGGTCGGGCGTCGGCTCGGTGCGGTGTAGTCGCGGAGGTCCGAGCGCTGCATGAAGCCCGGCGGCACCGGCAGATCAGTCTGGGCCGTTGTCCGCGGGTTGCGGACGTTGCGTACGACCTGGCGACCGAGCCTGCCCTCGTACAGCCAGTCGACGCCCCGCCGCCCGAGCTTGCGGTAGGTGCGCGCGAGCTCGGGGTTGTCGAAGCGGCTCCCCACGGTCGGCGCGGCGCCGTCGGTGAGGAACAGGTCACGAGTCGGCTCGATGGCACTAAAGCGCTCGGCGTTCTCCTCGGTCTGCAACGCGAAGGTGCGGTCCACGATGAAGCCCCCATCGGCCAGCCGCGCGGCCGGCGCGAGGCTGCCCCGCAGGCTCCGCGACCCCCAGCGACGCAGCGCCTCGTCCCACAGCAACGCCGTCCCGGGGACGCCGACCGAGACGCCGCTGGTGACAAGCTCTGGACTGAACGGATACGGCTGCCCGGTGTCTGGGTCGATGAAGGCGTCGCGGGGCATGGACAGCGGTGCGGTCTCCCGGCCATCGATGGTCTCCACCTGGCCGGTGGACGCGTCGTAGTGCAGCAGGAACCCGCCGCCGCCGATGCCCGCGCTGTACGGCTCGGTCACACCAAGAGCGGCGGCCACCGCGACCGCCGCGTCGGCCGCCGTGCCCCCGCGCCGCAGCACGCGAAGACCGATCCGGGTGGCCTCGGGGTCCACCGACGACACCGCCCCGCCGCGGCCGATGGACACCGGATCCTTGACCGGGGCCAGCCGCGGGTTGTCGGGGTCCGCGGTGGACACCGGCCCGGCAGAGATCGCGCCGGTGCGCCCTGGTGCGGCGGCGGCGAAGGCGCCGGTGGCAGGCACCGCGGCGACCGCCAGCGATGTCACTGCGCTGATGGCAGCGGTGGCGAGTCGGGAGCGGCGCATCGAGACCTCCGTGGGACGAAACGGTTCAAGCCGAACGACAGGGACATTCCTACACCTGTGCACCGACAAGCGCGACCCCCCGCCCCACCAGGTCCTCGGCGTCGTACGGCAGCCAGACGATGCGGGGGTCCTTGCGAAACCAGGCGTCCTGACGCCGCGCGAAGCGCCGGGTCGCACGGATGGTCGCATCCCGCGCTTCCGCTTCGGTCGACTGACCGGCCAGGAACGCCAGCACCTGGGCGTAGCCGAGGGCCCGGCTGGCCGTGCGGCCCCCGCGCAGCCCGGCGCCCGCCAGAGCCCGTACCTCGTCGACGAGCCCGCGCTCCCACATCTGCCCGACCCGTAGGTCGATCCGGTGGTCAAGGACGTCGCGGGGTACGTCGACGCCGATCTGCACGGTCCGGTCCGGTGGTGTGCCGTAGACGTAGTCGTGACCGGGCAGCCGGGCAATGAACGGAGCGCCGGTGAGCTCCACCACCTCGAGGGCGCGCACGATGCGCCGCCCGTTGCCGGGCAGGATGGCCTCGGCCGCAGCCGGATCGACCGCGGCCAGCCGCCGGTGCATCACGGCCACGCCCACCTCGTCGAGCTGGGCCTCCAGTCGAGCACGCACGACGTCGTCGGTCCCAGGGAACTCGAACCGATCGAGCACCGCGCGTACGTACAGCGCGGACCCGCCGACGAGCACGGGAACGGGGCCACGAGCCCGACAGTCGTCGATCGCGCCCCGCGCCCAGCTCTGGAACTGCGCCACGCTGGCCGGCTGGGTGACGTCGAGGACGTCCAGCAGGTGGTGCGGCACGCCACGCCGCTCGGTGGGGTCGAGCTTGGCGGTGCCGACGTCCATGGCGCGGTAAAGCTGCATCGAGTCGGCGTTGACCACCTCGCCGCCGAGATGCTCGGCGAGGGCGACCGCCAGGTCGGACTTCCCGGCGGCGGTCGGCCCAACGACCGCCACCACTGGCGGACGGACGCGACGCGCGGGGGCGGGCATCGTCCGACGCTAGCCCTAGGGTGCTCGAGATGACGGCCGAGGAGCACTACACCGACGACCGCGCGACCCGCGTCCGCCTGGTGGCGGCGGCCTACGTCTTGTTGCTGCACACGCCGGCGGGCACCGAGATCGGTGCCGAGCCGGGCGCGGTGGAGGTGCTGCTCCACCTGCGTCAGGGCACTGGGTACCGCGACGGGCACTGGGCGTTGCCCGCCGGGCACGTCGAGCCCGGTGAGTCGGTGGTGGAGACGGCGGTGCGTGAAGTACGCGAGGAGGCCGGGGTGGTTGTCCCGCCCACCCAGCTGCTGGCGTTGACGACGGTGCACCGGACGGTCCGCGGGGGCGGCCCCCGCGAGCAGCGGGCCGATGTCTTCTTCGCCGCGCGCTCGTGGACCGGTGAGCCGCGTGTCATGGAGCCGGCCAAGAACGCCGGCTGGCGATGGTGGCCATTGGCCCAAGTGGCGGCCGGGCTGGACGCGCCCTGCGTGCCGCACGAAATCGCCGTGCTGAGCTTGGTGGCCGAGCACGGCACCGCGGTCGGCGCAGTGCCGGCCGTCCTGACGCACGGCTTCTGAGGCCCAGAGCAGGCCCCACCCCTTGCTGCGACGTTCGAGTGCGGTGTTGCGGGGGACGCTCGGCCGTCTCGGTGCCCCAAAACACCGCACTCGATCAGCCTCGACGGCCCTGGAACAGGGACCGCCACTCGGGCGTCAGGCGAGCTCGACAGTCGCCCCCACCGCGGGTACGCACCGCGCCGGCGACTCTGAGGGCGACCCCGACCGGGTCGCCATGGAGCTGTTCGGCGGTGACGATCAGCACCCGCCAGCCGCCCCGCTCGAGCCGCTCACGGCGGGCGAGGTCGCGGGTCCACTGATCGGCCCGGTCGCGGTGGTGGCGCCCGTCGTACTCGACCGCCAGCCGCTGCGCCGCGTAGCTGAGGTCCGGCCGAGCCAGCCACCTGCCCAACAGATCATGCGCGGCGAGGTTGATTGCCGGCTCGGGCAGCCCGGCCAGCACCAGCAGCAGGCGCAGCCGGGTCTCCATCGGCGAGTCCACCCGCGGGCGTACGAGGGCAGCCGCGCGCCGGGCCAGCACGGCGCCCCGGCCGTGCCACCGGGCTGCGCCGGCGATCAGGTCGGCCGCTCGCACCAGGCACAGCCGGACCATCGCATCGCCCACCACGACCAGGTCGACCAGTCGCAGCGCCTCGGCCAGCTGCAGGAACGTCGTCGCCGGCGCCGTCACCCGCCGCCCGCCCACCAGCGCGATCGGGGTCTCGGGCCGCACCCGGTGCACCCGCAGGCCGGCGATCTCGTACTGCCGACCGCGCATCGGAATGCATAGGTGGGTGCAGTCGGTGCCGGGCACCGGGACCCCGAACAACTGAGCCGCCAGCTGGTGGCTGGCCGCCGCGGCGACAGGAAGCAGGAGCTTTGCTGCGTCGAAGCGCACACCTGCGGAGTCCGGGGTGGTCGCACAGACGTACACGTCGCGGAAGATGCGGCGAAAGCGCGATCCCCTGAGGACGTCCCTCGTCAGTCCCAGCGCGAGCGCGTCCGCGCGGCGGAACGGGCGCTGGGTCAGCGCTGGGGGCATCGGAGTCGGAGCAGGCACGGATGAGTCTGGTCGCTCCGAGCACCCGATGGTGGCTTGCCCACAGCAGCGGCGCGCACACGTTAGCGATGATCGCCCGTGCTTCGGTCGAGTGCGGTGTTATAGGGGACCGCCGACCGTCTCGGTGCCCCACAACACCGCACCCGACCGGCCGGGGTGGGTGGCCGGGGTGGGGCTCAGCCGGCGGGCGGGCCGAGGCTCGGCATCCCGAGCCCGACCGCGGCAGGGGTGGGGGTCGGAGCCTCCGTGCGCGCCTGCCAGGCGTCACCCGAGCGGGTACGCCGCAGCGTGACCACCGGCGCATCGCTGACCAGATGGTGCGGGGCGGCGTACGTCACCTCGACCTCGACGACATCACCGGGACGAGGGAGCGTGGTGGCATCCGGGGTGAAATGCACCAGCCGGTTATCGCGGGCGCGACCGCTCATGCGGTGCGTGGCGCCGTCCTTGCGCCCCTCCCCCTCGGCCACCAATAGCTCGACCCGGCTGCCGACGACCCGGCGGTTCTCGGCCCATGCGACCTCGTCGGCCACGGCGACCAGTCGCTCGTAGCGATGTTGCACGACCGCCTTCGTCAGCTGGTCGGGCATCTCGGCCGCGGGAGTGCCGGGGCGCATCGAGTACTGAAAGGTGAACGCGCCCGCGAACCGCGCCTCGCGCACCACGTCCAGCGTCGCGGCGAAGTCGGCCTCGGACTCGCCCGGGAAGCCCACGATGATGTCGGTGGTGATCGCGGCATCCGGCAGCGCCGCGCGGACGCGCTCGATGATGCCGAGATAGCGGTCGCGTCGGTACGAGCGGCGCATCGCCCGCAGCACCGCGTCCGAGCCGGACTGCAGCGGCATGTGCAGGCTCGGCATCACCGACGGCGTCTCGGCCATCGCGGCGATGACGTCGTCGGTGAAGTCGCGCGGGTGCGGCGAGGTGAACCGCACCCGTTCGAGCCCGTCGATCTCACCGCAGGCGCGCAGCAGCTTGCCGAAGGCGAGCCGGTCGCCGAAGCCGACCCCGTACGAGTTGACGTTCTGCCCGAGCAGCGTGACCTCGCTGACCCCTTCGGCGACCAGGGCCTCGACCTCCGCGAGCACGTCGCCGGGGCGCCGGTCCTTCTCGGTGCCACGCAGGCTGGGCACGATGCAGAACGTGCAGCGGTTGTTGCAGCCGACGCTCACCGACACCCAAGCGGCATACGCCGACTCGCGCCGGGTCGGCAGCGTGGACGGAAAGACCTCCAGCGACTCGAGGATCTCGACCTGCGCCTGCTCGGCGACGCGGGCCCGCTCCAGCAGCACCGGCAGGGAGCCGATGTTGTGAGTGCCGAAGACCACGTCCACCCACGGCGCACGGCGGGTGATCTCGGCGCGGTCCTTCTGGGCCAGGCAGCCGCCGACGGCGATCTGCATGCCGGGTCGCTTCGCCTTCACCGGCGCCAGGTGGCCGAGGTTGCCGTACAGCTTGTTGTCGGCGTTCTCGCGCACCGCGCACGTGTTGAGCACGACCACATCGGCGGGCTCGGCTCCACCGGCCCGGGCGTAACCGGCGGCCTCCAGCAGCCCCGACAGCCGCTCGGAGTCGTGCACGTTCATCTGGCAGCCGTACGTCTTGACCTCGTACGTACGCAGGGCGGGATCGGTCATGGCGCGACAAGACTACGGCCAGCCGGCATGTTGCAGTCAGGCAACGGCTCGGCCCGGCGGGTGCCCTTCGGGGGTCCGGGTCGCTAGGGTCCGGGCATGACCGAGCCAAGCGGTGTGCCGGACACCGAGCCGATCGTCGAGATCGACCATGTGGACAAGCACTTCGGCGACCTGCACGTCCTGCAAGACATCGACCTCACCATTCACCACGGTGAGGTCGTCGTCGTGATCGGGCCCTCTGGCTCGGGCAAGTCGACGTTGTGCCGCGCGATCAACCGCCTCGAGCCGATCGACTCCGGCGAGATCCGGCTCGACGGCGAGAAGCTGCCGGCCGAGGGCAAGGGCCTGGCCAAGCTGCGCGCCGAGGTGGGCATGGTGTTCCAGGCGTTCAACCTGTTCGCGCACAAGACCGTACGCGAGAACGTCACGCTCGGGCCGATCAAGGTCAAGGGCGTCTCGAAGTCCGACGCCGACAAGCGGGCCATGCAGCTGCTGGAGCGGGTCGGGGTCGCCAACCAGGCCGACAAGTATCCCGCCCAGCTGTCCGGCGGGCAGCAGCAGCGGGTCGCGATCGCCCGAGCCCTCGCGATGGAGCCGAAGGTCATGCTCTTCGACGAGCCGACGTCGGCGCTCGACCCCGAGATGATCTCCGAGGTGCTCGACACGATGGTCGACCTCGCCGAGGGCGGCATGACCATGGTGGTCGTCACCCACGAGATGGGGTTCGCGCGTACGGCCGCGCATCGGGTCATCTTCATGTCCGACGGCCGCATCGTCGAGGAGAACACCCCCGACCAGTTCTTCGACCACCCACAATCGGACCGCGCCAAGGACTTCCTCGGCAAGGTCCTCCAGCATGGAGGCGAAAGATGAGACTGACCCGTACGAAGGCCTTGGCCGTCGCGGCCGCGTCCACCCTCGCGCTCGCCGCCTGCGGTGACGCCGGCGGTGGCGGCAGCACCGAAGGCGGCGCCGACGTCAAGGTCGAGGAGGACGCCAAGTTCCCAAGCGGCTCGACCATGGCCGACCTCGCCGACGCCGGGAAAGTCACGATCGGCGTCAAGTTCGACCAGCCGGGCATCGGCTTCAAGAGCGCCGCCGCAGACGTGCCCGCCGGTTTCGACATCGAGATGGGCAAGATCGTCGCCGGTGCGCTCGGCATCAAGGAGGACAGCATCACGTGGGAGGAGACGATCTCCGACAACCGCGAGCCCTTCCTGCAGGAGGGCAAGGTCGACCTGGTCATCGCGTCGTACTCGATGACCCCAGACCGGGCGAAGGTTGTCGGCCAGGCCGGCCCCTACTACGTCACCGGCCAGCAGATCCTGGTCTCCAAGGGCGGCGACATCAAGGGCCCCGAGGACGTCAAGGGCAAGGAGGTCTGCTCGGTCTCCGGCTCCACCTCGATCGAGACCATCGAGAAGGAGTTCGGGGCGAAGGCGCGCGGTTTCGGCACCTACTCCGAGTGCAAGCAGCAGGTGCTGAACGGATCGTTCGACGCGATGACCACCGACGGTGCGATCCTGCTCGGCTACGCGGCCGAGAACCCCGACGAGCTTGAGGTCGTCGGTGACACGTTCAGCGAGGAGCGCTACGGCATCGGCTACCAGGACCCCAAGGACACCGAGATGTGCCAGTTCCTCGTCGACACGATCGAGAAGTCCTACGAGGACGGCACCTGGGAGCAGGGCTTCAAGGCCACCCTCGGCCAGGCCGGCGTTGATGCCCCGAAGCCGCCGAAGCCGGACGCCTGCAAGTAGCAACGCCGCAGCACCCGCGGTCCGTGGTGGCGCGCACCACGGACCCTCGACAAGGAGACTGAGCGCCGATGGATGTCTTGTGGGAGAGCCGGCAGGTGCTGCTGGCTGCCTTCGGGCAGACCGTCAGCCTGCTGATCGTCGCCGGCTTGGGGGCCTTGGCCCTCGGCACGCTCCTCGGCGCGTTCCGCGTCTCGGCGGTGCCGGCGCTGCGCGCTGTGGGCACGGCGTACGTGACGGTCTTTCGCAACACCCCGCTGCTGGTGGTGTTCCTGCTCATCTACTTCGGCCTGCCCGAGCTGGGGATCAGACCGCCACAGTTCTGGCTGGCGAGCCTCGCGTTGTTCCTCTACACGTCGGCGTTCGTCTGCGAGGCCGTCCGCTCCGGCGTCAACGCCGTCGACTCCGGTCAGGCCGAGGCCGCTCGCTCGGTCGGCATGGGGTTCGGCCAGTCACTGCGGCTCATCGTCCTGCCGCAGGCGTTCCGCGCTGTGATCCCCCCGCTGGCCAGCGTGTTCATCGCGCTCGCGAAGAACACCTCGCTCGTCGCCGGCTTCGGGATCGCCGACGCCACCTATCGGATGCGGGGCCTCATCAATAACAACCCCGGTGACGTCTACGCCATCTTCGTCGGCGTCGCCCTCGGCTATGTGCTGATCGTCGCCGTCATCTCGCTCGCGGCACGCGGTCTCGAGCGCCAGCTGGAGGTGGCGCGATGAGCAGCGTGCTGTTCGACGTCCCCGGCCCCGAGGCGCTGCGCCGGCAACGGCGCGCCAGCGTCATCACGATCGTGATCATGGTGGTCCTTGCCGCTCTCGTCCTGTACAAGCTGCAGACCGAAGGCCAGCTCGACGGGAAGCTCTGGGAGCCGTTCGTCACACCCATCTACATCCAGGCGCTGCTGGAGGCGGCTCTCACCACGCTGCAGGTCGCCGTGGTCGCCATCGCGTTGTCGGTGCTCGTCGGCGCCCTGTTCGCCGTCGCGCGACTCTCCGACCATGCCTGGGTGCAGTGGCCGGCCACCGTGCTCGTGGAGTTCTTTCGCGCCGTTCCCGTCCTGATGATGATCCTGGCGATCTCGCTGATCTACGGCGAGGTCATCGGCAAGTTCTGGTCGCTCGTCATCGGGCTGGTGCTGTACAACGGATCAGTTCTCGCCGAGGTCTTCCGCGCCGGCATCAACGCCGTGCCTCGAGGGCAGTCGGAGGCTTCGTACGCTCTGGGCCTGCGCAAGGGCCAGGTCATGCAGCTGATCTTGCTGCCGCAGGCGGTAAAGATCATGCTGCCGGCCATCATCAGCCAGAGTGTGGTCACCCTGAAGGACACCTCGCTGGGCTACGTGATCCCCTACGAGGAGCTGACCAACGTCGGGCGTGCGATCTCGATCGAGTTCACCAACATCCTGCCGGTCGCCATCGTGCTGGCGGCGATGTTCGTCGCGGTGAACTACTCGCTGTCCCGCTTCGCCACCTGGCTCGAGCAGCGCATGGGGCGTGCCACCGCCTCGCAGGCCGAACTCGACGCAGGAGCGTGACCCGCGCCGGTCAGCGGGCGATCTCGGTGGCCCGCGACTCCCGCACGACGGTGACCTTGATCTGACCCGGATAAGTCAGGTCCTGCTCGATCTGCTTGGCGATGTCGCGTGCCAGCACCTGCGCCTGCACGTCGTCGACCTCCATCGGCTGCACCATCACGCGCAGCTCGCGGCCGGCCTGCATGGCAAACACCTTGTCCACCCCGGGCTTTGCGCCGGCGATGGACTCCAACCGGGTGAGGCGTTGCACATAGGCCTCGATGGACTCGCGCCGTGCGCCGGGCCGGCTGCCACTGATGGCGTCGGCAGCCTGGGTGAGGATGGCCTCGACCGTGCGGGGCTCCACCTCGTTGTGGTGCGCCTCGATGGCGTGCACAACGTCGGCGGACTCGCCGTGGCGCCTCGCTAGCTCTGCGCCGACCAGCGCATGGCTGCCCTCGGACTCGTGGGTCAGCGCCTTGCCGATGTCGTGCAGCAGTGCTGCCCGTGCGCACACCGCCCGATCGAGTCCCAGCTCGTCGGCCATCAGCGCGGCCAAGTGGCTGCACTCGAGCAGGTGCGCGAGGACGTTCTGCCCGTACGACGTGCGGTAGCGCAGCT
>JBBSMN010000076.1:0-12778 GCA_038233135.1 Propionibacteriales bacterium | reverse complement strand
TAGAAGATCCGCCCGAAGTGCTCGCGGTCGGGGAACACCTCGTCCTGCATCGGCAGGAACGCGCCGCCGGAGTCCACCAGATAGAGGCACGGCAGCCGGTTGTCCATCGCGACGGTCTGCGCGCGCAGGTGCTTCTTCACCGTCATCGGGTAGTAGGTGCCGCCCTTGACGGTCGCGTCGTTGGCAACGATCACGCACTCGCGGCCCTCGACCCGGCCGATGCCGGTGACGATGCCGGCGGATGGGACCGCGTCGTCGTACATGCCGGTGGCCCCCAGCGGGCTGAGCTCGAGGAACGGCGAGCCCGGGTCGAGCAGCCGGTCGACGCGATCCCGAACGAGCAGCTTGCCGCGGGCCAGGTGGCGGTCCCGGGCCTTGGCCGGACCGCCCTCCCGTACGCGGGCGAGTCGGTCCCGCAGCTCGGCGGTGACGTCGCGCAACCCACCGGCCATCCGAGACGCCTCCCTCGCTGGTCGCCCGCCGCCGCCGTGGCTGCTGCCGCGATGCTAGCGACCGAGCACCTGCCGGGGTGGGACGCGGGCGGACGACCTGCGCCGCTGCGACCGGCGGGCCAGCCGTGGCTGCTGACATCCTGTCGGATGTGCAAGCCGGCCCGCCGGTCGTCACCGGCTTTTCTCTCCTGACCTACAGGAATCGGGCGATGATCGGACAGTTCACCACGATTCCGGTGGAGCCGAAGGGCTTCCCGTTCTCGCCGGTGATGAACCCTTGTTCGACCAGGTCGAGATACTGAAACTCATCGATAATGCGAGCCCGGTACCCCTTTGCGATCGCACGCTGGGTCCAGAATCCGAGGTTGAGATCCCAGGCGGGGCTGTAGTCGTTGGCGACCGTCGGGATTCCCCCGATCACCTGCAACGGATCGCCTTCGCCCATGACGGCGCTGTTGAGTCCCTGCCGCTGCGGGTTTCGCCTGCCCGTGGGTCCGTTCGCGGTCACGAAAAGGCGCTCGATCGGGCTGAACGCACTGTCGTCTCGACCGACTGGTAGGTCGCCGATCGCCGGTGCGAACGTCCCGCTGTCCAACGTGGCCACGAGCGGGTCGGAAGCCTCCGTGCTGATGTAGGTCGCCGGCTTGGCGAAGCTGAAGATCTGCGTCGTGTCCAGCGTCACCGTGCCCTGTCCGTTGCTCGGCGCTGCGGGGCAGATCCGCACGACCCGGTCGTGCACAAGCGAGTGGTCCACGTCGCCCTTGCAGAAGGACAGCTGCTTGGCGGTCACGTCGTAGGCCACGACCGGTGCGTTGTAGACCGGAGTGCCCGGGGCGTTGACGACCCGCACGTACGGCGTGTATTTGGCGTCCCCGACGGAGCCCGGGCGTGCAACCTTGGGCGGGAACGCGTTCGGCGCCGCGCCGGGGACGAGCTCGCGCTCTGGGCTGAAGTCCACCGCGCCGGTCTCGAAGACCAGGCTGGCGTCCTTTTGGAGCCAGGCGTCGCGCACCGCAGTGCCCACGTTGGCGAATGCCAGCTTTGCCGAGAAGTTGAGCCCCAGCGCGTCGGCGTTGTCCTGGTCGGTGGTGTCAGTCAAGATGAACCAGACGTTCTTGCCGTTCTGGTCGTGCCCGAGATACAAGGGAAGTGTCGTCTTCCCGCCTGACTTGTTCATCGTCCCCGCCTTGAGCAGCTTGACCGGGCCCACGAGAGACTCGTTGTTCTCTGAGAAGCTCTCCGAGGCCGGCGGGCCGAAATATGTCTGCGGGACGTCGGTGCCCGTGGACGGCGGGGGTGGTGGCGCGGGTTTGTCGGCTTGCGACGGAAGCACTGTTGTCGCCAGGGCTATCAGCGGAACGCCGATCAGTACCAACATCTTCCGGCCGGGATGCCGTCGAGCGGCCCGGTGCGCGCGGGGTCGTTTGAACATCACGAAACTCCTGTTCGAGAGTGGTGGACCGGGCGCAGACCGGCGTCCGGTAAAGGTTTCGACCTAGATGCGTGCACTCGTCTAGGTGTGCGACGTTAGACCACAATGAGCCGCGATGACCCTTACGGACTTGTTACACGTACGGGGTAGGCGTTCGGCCGCATATTCCGGTCCCGGCCTACTCGGACGGGGGCGCAGCCACCAGCGGCAGCCGCACCTCGAACCACGTGTCCCCGGGAGCCGAACGCAGTCGCAGGTCGCCGCCGTGACGCTGCACCACGATGCGGTACGAGATGTCCAACCCAAGGCCGGTCCCCTCACCGACCGCCTTGGTGGTGAAGAAGGGCTCGAACACCCGCTGCCGCAGCTCAGTCGGCACCCCGGGACCGGTGTCCCCGATCGCCACCACGGCGGTCTCGCCGTCGCGCCCGGTGCGGATCGTCAGCGTGCCCTCGCCGGCCATGGCGTCCAGCGCGTTGGTGATCAGGTTGGTCCAGACCTGGTTGAGCTCGGCACCGTACGCCGGCACCGCCGGCAGGTCGCGGTCGTAGTCCTTGACCACGGTGACGCCACCCTTGGCGTCCTTGCCCAGCATCACGAGGGTGGAGTCCAGCAGCGCGTGCAGGTCGACGTCTTGGTGCGACGAACGGTCCAGCTGGGAGTACTGCTTGGCATCGGCGACGAGCGCGGACACTCGACGGACGGCGTCGGCGATCTCGTTCATCAGCAGCTCGGTGTCGACGGTGTAGCCAATCCAGCGCACCGCCCCCTCAAGGTGCTCGGCCGGAATGGCCGCCGCGACCGCGTCGAGGAACGCGACGTCCAGGTCCGCCTGGACCATCGCCTCAGCCAGGTCGTCGGCCTGCACGATGCTGTGGTCCTTCAGCCAGTCGACCAGCTCACCCTCGCGGTCGCTGGCCGCCAGCGAGGTCAGTGCCGGCGCGGTCGCGACCCGGCGTACCGCTTCCTCCTGCCGGTCGGTGAGCCGGCTGAGGACATCGGGGTCCAGCCGTCCGCTGGCGAGGGCGGCCAGCTTGTGGCGCATCGCCGAGACCCGGTCGCGAAGCGCCTCGGTGGCGCGCCCGGCAGCTGCCGCTGGGTTGTTCAGCTCGTGGGTCAGGCCGGCCGACAGCTGGCCGAGGGCCAGCAGCCGCTCGCGCTGGCCAACCAGCTCCTGCGAGCTTCGCATCCCGAAGAACAGCCCTTCAAGCAGGTGGGTCGCCATCGGGAACCACTCGCGCAGCTGCGCGCCGAACTCGCCCGCCGGCAGCTCCAACACCTCGATGTCAGTGATCGCGACGACCGACGCGGCGTAGTCAGGGGGAACGTCGTGGGACAGGTACGCCTGGGTCGCGCCGGCGTAGGACCCCCGTTGGTCGGTCCGGTTGACCTCGAGGACGTCGCCACGGACCGTCCGGCGCATCGACATGGTGCCGCTCAGGAGCAGGAAGAAGCCGGTGGCGGGCTCACCCTCGGTGAACAGCGTGGACCCGGCGCCGGCCGTGGCCACCCGTCCGTGCTCGGCCAGCCAGCCGAGCTGGTCGTCGTCGAGTGCCTCGAAGAGGAACAGCCCCCGCAGCGTGTCCGGCCCCAACCGTTGGCCGGTCACTGTTGCTCCAGCCAGCGGTGCACCAACGTCACCGCCAGGGCACCTTCACCGACAGCCGAGGCGACCCGCTTGACCGACCCGCCGCGCACGTCACCCGCAGCGAACACCCCCGCCAGGCTGGTCTCCAGCAGGTACGGCGCGCGCTCCAGCGGCCAGTCCGGCGGGGTTGCCGCGGCACCGGTCAGGTCCGGGCCGGTGAGCACGAAGCCGCCGCGATCGCGATCGACCACGTCGGCCAGCCAGTCGGTCATCGGCTGAGCGCCGATGAAGACGAACAGGTGGGCGGCGTCCAGCGACGCCTCCGAGCCGGTGCTGGAGTCGGCGAGCCGCACCCGTTCGAGGTGGCCGTGGCCCTCGCAGCCGGTCACCTCGGTGCAGGTGCGCACCTCGATGGTGGGGATGGAACGGATCTGCTCGACCAGATAGTGCGACATGCCCTGCTCGAGCAGGGGCCCCCGCACCGCCATCGTCACCGAGGCGGCGAACCGGGACAGGAACACCGCGGCCTGGCCGGCGGAGTTGGCTCCGCCGACGACGACCACGTGCTGGCCGTTGCACTCGCCGGCCTCGGTCAGCGAGGAGCCGTAGTAGACCCCGCGACCGGTGAAGTCGTCGGCCCCTGCCGCCGGCAGCCGGCGGTAGGTCACGCCGGTGGCCAGCACCACCGAGTGGGCGACCACCTCGCGCTCGGTCGTGTGCACGACCCGCGCCATGCCGCGCGGCTCCAGCCCGGTGACGGTGCTGGTGCTGAGCAGCTCGGCACCGAAGCGCTCGGCCTGCATGCGGGCCCGGTCGGTGAGCTGGCCGCCCGAGACGCCGTCGGGGAAGCCGAGGTAGTTCTCGATCCGCGAGCTCTGCCCCGCCTGCCCGCCGACGGCGCTGTCCTCGAGCAGCACCGTCGACAGACCCTCCGAGGCGGCGTACACCGCGGCCGAGAGCCCGGCCGGTCCGCCGCCGACGATCGCCAGATCATAGAGCTCGCTGGCGGGCACCGTGGCCAACCCGACCGACGCCGCGACCGCGGTCAGGTCCGGGGCGCGCAGCGTCTCGCCGTCCGGTGTGAGCACCAGCGGCACCGCGCTGTCGTCGGCATCGGCGGCTCGCAGCAGCGCCGCGCCTTCGTCCTCGTCGGCGGCCAGCCACCGGTACGGCACGCCGCCCTTGGCGAGGAAGTCCCGCACCTCGTGGGACTCCCGCGACCAGCGGTGCCCCACGATCCGTACCGCGGTGATGGGCGCGTCGCCGTGCGTGCGCCAGGCCCTGATCATGTCGTCGACGACGGGGTAGAGCTTCTCCTCCGGCGGGTCCCAAGGCTTGAGCAGGTAGTGGTCGACGTCGACGAGGTTGATCGCGGCGATCGCCGCCTCGGTGTCGGCGTAGGCCGTGAGCAGGGCGCGCCGGGCACCCGGGAAGAGGTCCATGGCCTCCTCGAGGAACTCGACACCGGTCATGCCCGGCATCCGGTGGTCGGCGAGCAGGGCCGCGACCGGGGTTCCCCGCAGGCGCAGCTCGCGCAGCGACGCCAGCGCGTCGGCGCCCGACTCGGCCCGGAGGACCCGGAACTCCCCGCCGTAGTGGCGGCGCAAATCCCGAGCCACCGAGCGCGAGACCGACGGGTCGTCATCGACGGTGAGCAGCACCGGCGACACGTCGGTCACTGCTGCACGACTTGGTCGGCGAAGCACCACCGCCAGCTCTCGCCGGGCTGGTAGGACGCGGCGACCGGGTGGTCGGTCTGCTGGTAGTGCCGGCTTGCGTGGTGCATCGGCGAGGAGTCACAGCAGCCAACGTGACCGCAGTCGACGCACAGCCGCAGGTGCACCCACTGGGTGCCGTCCGCGAGACACTCCTCGCAGCCGTCGGGAGTGCGCGCGTCGAGGGCGGCGTCGGCGCGCGAGGTCAGGTGCTCGCAGGTTGCCATGGCGCCGATCATAGGCCGACGCGGACAACCTCGAAGGTCTCGTCGCCGGTGCCGAACTCGGCATTGACCGCCCACAGCGAGTCGCGGTCGAGGGTGGCGGTGGACGGCACCGACAGGTCCGGGTCGCCGACGGAGCGCCGGTAGAAGGCCCGCCAGGTGCCGCCCGCCTTGCGCACCTGCAGGATCTCCACCCGGTTGTCGGTACGCCCGCGGACGACGTAGAGGATCCGCTGGTCCAGCACCAGCCCATCCCCACCGGTGAGGTCCCGCCGCCCGCATACCGGGATCTCCTCGGCGACGCCACTCGGGATGTCGACCGCGAACAGCCCGCCGTCGCGGGAGTCCACGACCACCAGGTCACCGTCGCGCAGCCGGCGGACGCCGTTGGCGCCGAAGGTGCCGGGCGGGTCGTCGGCGACCGGGTCCCAGTCGCCGGACAGGGGTCGGCGGGCAACCCCACCGGCCGAGCCGTCCGGTGCGACGCGTACGCGGTAGAGCCGGTCGCGCGCAGAGTCGGTGATCCACATGCCGCCGGGCGTGCGGGTCAGGTCGTTGGGGAAACCTGCACCCGGCAGCTCGACCTCCTCGACCACCGGGTCGTCGGCGGCCGGGTCCAGCACGAGCGCGATGCCGGTCGACCCGCGGCTGCCGAGCGTCCAGACGTAGCCGCTCCGGCGGTCGACGATGGCGCCGCGCAGCGACGTGCCGGGCAGCTCGACCAGCGACTCGGCGGTGCCGTCTCGCAGGCTACCGGTGTAGACCCCCTGCCCACGCAGGCTGGTGCGTAGAACGTGCCGTCGCGGCTGCTGGCTACGCCCTCGGTGCCGAACCCGTCCGGGAGGGCGATCACGTCGGGGCCGTCGTCGCCGGCGGCGGCGAGGCTTCCGTCGGCGGTCGGCGCCACGAACAGCATGCCCGCGAGCACCCCGCCCGTCGCCACGGTGGTCAGGGTCCTGGGGAGGCGGCGGGTGGTCGGTCGAGTGGTCATGATTGCTCCAGATCTCGGCGAATCGTGACTTGCGGTGATTTTATCCTCAATCATTCGCCCCGGCGTCCGCAAGCCTTGACCGCAGATCGCTCTGGCTGAGCCCGCCCATGCGCGGCAAGATGGTGGCCATGAGCGACCTGGCGTTGGAGCGGTATGCGCTGCTGTCCGACTGCGGCTCGGCCGCACTGGTCAGCCAGGGCGGGTCGGTGGACTGGCTGTGCGTGCCGCGCTTCGACAGCCCGCCGGTGTTCGCCCGGCTTCTCGACGACGACGCCGGGCACTGCCTGGTCGCACCCGCCGACCCCGACTACACCGCCCGCTGGAGCTATCGCGCTCGCGGTCTGGTGCTGGAGACCCGGTGGTCCGGCCCCCGCGGCGAGCTGATCGTGACCGATGCGATGGCGCTGGGTCGCCGTGAGCGTGGTCACGACCTCGGGCACACATCACCGGGGGTGCTGCTGCGGCGGGCCCGCTGCACCAGCGGCACGGTGCGGGTGCGGGTCGAGTACGCCCCGCGCCCCGAGTTCGGTCTCGTCCACCCCCGCCTCGACGTAACCCGAGGCGGGGTCGTCAGCCATGGGGGAGCCACCGTGTGGCTGCTCAGCACCGACGTTCAGCTGAGCCTCGACGGCGCCGAGGCGCGCGGCACGGTCGAGCTGGCCGCCGGCGACGAGCTCACGATTGCGCTGGAGCAGTGCGACGCGTGGGGTCCGTCCGCCAAGACCTGGAGCCCGCGCCGGGTGCGGCGGCGGCTGAAGGACACCGAGACCGCCTGGCGAAGCTGGTCCGAGCTGCACCAGCGCTACGACGGGCCGCTGCGCGAGCAGGTGCGCCACAGCGGGGTGGTGCTCCAGGGGCTGACGTACGCGCGCAGCGGGGCGCTGGTCGCGGCCGCCACCACCAGCCTGCCCGAGGGGGTCGGCAGCGGCCGCACCTGGGACTACCGGTTCACCTGGGTGCGCGACGCCAGCCTGACCCTGCAGGGGCTGTGGGTCGCCGCCTGCCCCGACGAGGCCGGCCGCTTCTTCGCCTTCCTGTCGCGGGCCGCGGCCACCCAGCTGCAGCGTGGCGTCGACCTGCAGATCATGTTCGCGATCGACGGTCGCCGGGACCTGACCGAGACCGAGCTGCCACACCTGTCCGGCTGGCGAGACAGCGGACCGGTCCGGGTCGGCAACGGCGCGTGGAACCAGCGCCAGCTGGACGTGTACGGCGCGCTGGTCGACGCCGCCTACACGCTGCGCGAACAGCTGGGTGTGCTCGAGGACGGCACCCGCCGGTTCCTGGTCGCCGCCGTCGACGCTGCGGCGAACCGATGGCAGGACGACGACCAGGGGATCTGGGAGGTGCGGGGCCCCGCCCGGCCGTACCTGCACAGCAAGCTGATGTGCTGGGTGGCGCTGGACCGGGGGCTGGCCATGGTCGACCGGCTGGGAGCCAGCGACCGGGCTGAGGCGTGGGCCGCGGCGCGTGCCGACGTCCGGGCAGCGATCCTCGAGCGCGGCTGGAGCGATCAGACCGGGTCATACGCGCAGTACCTCGACGGAGATGCCCTGGACGCCTCGGTGCTGCTGATGGCCCTCGTCGGGTTCCTGCCCGGTGACGACCCGCGGCTGCTCGCCACCATCGACGCGATCGAGCAGGGCCTCAGCGACGAGCGTGGCCTGCTCTACCGCTACCGCGGCGGGGACGGCTTCGACGTGCCGGAAGGGACGTTCCTGCTGTGCACCTTCTGGCTGGCCCACGCCCTCGCCGTCACCGGCCAGGTCGAGCGTTCCCGTGCGGTGCTGGAGCGCGCTGCTGGGTACGCCACCGACCTCGGGCTGTTCGCCGAGCAGGTCGACGAGACGACCGGTGAGCTGCTCGGCAACTTCCCGCAGGCCTTCAGCCACCTGGGGCTGGTGACGGCGGCGCAGGCCCTCGCCGACGCCGAGGCCAGAGCCGGTCAATGAGCGTGCGCCACACCTCCGAGCGGGCCGGCGTTCGCCTGGCCTACGAGACCTCCGGCTCGCCGGGCGACCCGCCGCTGCTGCTGGTGGCCGGTCTCGGCGGCCAGCTGATCTCGTGGCACGCGGACCTTGTCGCCGCGCTCGTGGCACGCGGCTTCTTCGTCGTGCGCTTCGACAACCGCGACGTCGGGCTGTCCACCCACCTGCACGACGCTCCGGCCCCCGACATCGACGCGGCCATCCACCGCGGCGACACCTCCTCGGCGAGCTACGCCCTGGAGGACATGGCGGACGACACCGCGGCCCTGCTGGACCACCTGGACGTCCCGGCGGCGCACGTTGTGGGGGTTTCCATGGGCGGCATGATCGCCCAGACCCTGGCCATCACCCACCCCGAGTGGGTGCGCACGTTGACGTCGATCATGTCCACCCCGTCACCGCGCCTGGGCGCCCCAACGCCGGAGGCGGCCGAAGAACTGCGCGCCCCGCCGGTGTCCAGCCGCTCCGAGGCCGTCGAGCAGGCGGTGGCCGGGTCACGCGTGATCGGCTCACCGGCGTACCCGCTGGACGAGCAGTGGCGCCGCGAGGTGACCGGGGAGTCGTACGACCGCGGCTACGACCCGCCGGGCGTCGCCCGGCAGCTGCTGGCGATCCACGCCTCCGGTGACCGGAGCGACGCGCTGCGCCGGGTGCGGGTGCCGACGTTGGTCATCCACGGGGACAGCGATCCGCTCGTGCAGATCGAGGGTGGTCGTGCCACCGCCGCGGCCGTGCCCAACGCCGAGCTGCTGGTCATTGCCGGCATGGGACACGACCTGCCGCGGGCGGCATGGCCGCAGCTGCTCGACGCGGTCACCGCGCTCTCGCGCCCCTGACGGCTACGCGGGCTCCGCCGCCGTGGCGCGGTGCCGCGGTGGTGGCCGACCGCCACGCAGCGGTGATGGCTCCACCCGCAGCACCCGAGCCAGCCCCGCGGGCAGCCACCAGTTCCAGCGGCCGAACAGTCCGACCAGTGCGGGCACCAGCAGCGCCCGCACGATCGTCGCGTCGATGAGGATGCCGACCCCGAGGGCGGTGCCGAGCACCTTGATGTCGGTCCCGGGAGCACTGGCCAGCGCGGCGAAGGCGAAGAACAGGATCAGCGCCGCGGACGTGACCAGCCGGCCGGTGCGGCCGAGGCCGGTCACGACCGCTTGCGACGTGCTGAGGCTGGCGTCGTACTCCTCGCGCATGCGGGCCAGGATGAAGACCTCGTAGTCCATCGACAGGCCGAACAGGAACGCGAAGATGATGACGGGCAGCCAGAACGTCGTCGCGCCGGTCGCCGACACCCCGAACAACGCCTCCGACCCATGCCCCTGCTGCCAGAAGAACGTGACGGCGCCGAAGACGGCTGCGAGCGAGATGAGGTTGAGCACCACGGCCTTCAGCGGCAGCAGCAGGGAGCGGAACGTCCGCGCCAGCAGCACGAACGTGATCAGGGCGATCAGCGCGAGGACGTAGGGGAAGTTCTTGTACACCGCGGAGAAGTAGTCCTCCACGACGGCGCCGGTGCCGGTGACCGACACCCCTCCCTCGACCGCGGACTCCACGCTGTCGCGCACGTCGTCGACGACAGCCGTGCCGGTGTTGTCGACGGTCTCCAGCGTCGGGATGACCTCGATGACGGCGCTCTCGTCGTTACGCGGTCCGGCGACGGCGGTGCGTACGCCGTCCACCCCGCTGGCGGCATCGACGGCCGCGTCGGCTTGGTCCGGTGCGACCAGCATGACGATCGGCGTCAGCACGCCAGTGTCCACACCCCCGTCCCGCAGCGTGCTCAGCGCCTCGAACGGTGGTCCGGATGTCGACAAGGACTCGGTGTCGGACTGGCCGATCTTGAGGTCGAAGACCGGGATGACCAGCAGGGTGAGGGCGCCCAGCGCCACCACGGAGGCGAGGACGCGGCGACGCATGATCAGCCGGGCCCACGCCGACCAGCCGCGGGCTGGTGCGCCCTCCTTGCGGATCTTGGGGTAGTCGATGCGCGGGCCGATGGTGGCTAGCAGCACCGGCAGCAGGGTCAGGACCACCGCGACGCTGACCAGCGGGATCAGCATGCCCCCCAGGCCCATGCTGCGCAGGAACGGCACGGGCAACGCCAGCAGCGCGATCAGGCTGATCGCCACCGTGACCCCCGAGGCCAGCACGGCGTGCCCGGCCGTACGCACCGCCGCGAGCACGGCGTCGTCGTTGTCGCGCCCGTGCGCCAGCTCCTCGCGCCAGCGGGAGACCACCAGCAGCGAGTAGTCGATGGCCACGCCCAGACCGATCAGGGAGATCAGGAACTGCACGACGAAGCTGACGTCGGTGATCGTCGTCAGCCCCAGCACGATGAGGAACGTCGTGAGGATCGACACCGCCGCGATCAGCAGCGGCAAGAACGCCAGGAACGATGCGAACACGAACAGCAGCACTGCGAGCGCCCCGACCGCGCCGATCAGTGTCTCGACCAGCACGCTGGGCCCTTCGGAGTCGCCGCCGGCCGCGAGCAGCTCGTAAGACGTGAGCTGCACCGACAGGTCGCTGGCCTGCGCTGCCTGCTGCAGCACCGGCTCCACCTGTACCGAGAATCCCGGCCCGAAGCCCTCGGGCATCGGACCCTGGATGAGCCCGAACGTCGTCCGCCCGTCGTCGGAGATCAGCCCCTCGTCCCCGGTGCTGGCGAAGTCGACCACCCGCAGCCCGGGCACCGACTGGCGCACCGCGTCGAAGACTCCCGCCACCTGTTTGCGCTGGTCCTCGACGGTTGTGCCTTTCGGCACCGTGATCACGGGCACGAGAGTGTCGGAGGTGCTGACGCCGTACTGGTCGAGCAGGCGCTGCTCGGCGGCGTCACCGGGCTGACCGGGCAGCGAGAAGTCCACCGTCAGCCGGTCGGGCAGCCGGTTGGCGGTTGCCGCCCCAGCCACGAAGAGCACCAGCCAGCACAACGCAACAAGTCGCCGGTGGCGCAGCACCGCACGAGCGAACGATTCGATTAACTCAGTCTGTGGGACCGAGGTGTCGGGCGCATGACGGACGGATGGCTGGCCTAAATCGCCACTTGGCAAGAAGTCAGGCCCCCGCGCCCTCCGGCGCCGCAACCGTGGCCGGCTCGCGCAGCCGATCGGCGACCCGGTGCAGGTCGTCTCGCATGGTCGCCAGCTCGTCGGCGCTCAGACCGGTGGCGGCCTCCACGTCGGCCTGGACGGCGCGTACGTCGTCCCGGAGTGCATGTCCGGCCGGGGTGCAAGCGACGTCGACGACCCTCTCGTCGTCCGTCCGCCGCTCGCGCGTTACCAGGCCGCGAGCGTTCAGCCGCTTGAGCAGCGGGGACAGCGTGGCGCTGTCCAGGTGCAGGCGCTCGCACAACGTGCCCATGGGCAGGGAGTCGTGCTCCCACAGCAGGAGCAGGACGACGTACTGCGTATAGCTGAGCCCCAGTGGTGCCAACCCGACGCGGTAGGCCGATGTCACCGCGCGCGAGGCGTTGTAGAGGGCGAAGCACAGCTGGTCGTCCAGCGTGAAGTCCGTCCCGGTCTCGCGAGCCATGAGCGAAGCCTAAGGCCGCGCCACGCCCCGGCAGGTAGCGAGGTGTGTCAGTAGTGCGCCATTGCATGGCACGCCATTGACACACGGTCACTAGCCCGGGAAGAGTGGCGCGCATCACATTGGCTAGGAGAGGACATTGACCCATGAGTGACCAGGCTTCGCTGTACGAGCGGCTCGGCGGGACGTACGGGATCGCCGGGGCGGTTGACGTCTTGGTGGACCGGCTGTTCGCCAACGTCCACGTCAACTCCAACCCGGGCGTGCACGAGCACCACGGCAACCCGGCCAACGGGCCGGGCTACAAGTTTCTGGTCACTGCCTGGTCGATCCAGGCCGCCGGCGGCCCGAAGTGCTACTCGGGCATGGACATGACCAAGGCCCACGAGTCGCTCGCCATCACTGCGGCGCAGTTCGACGCGGTGGCGTTCGAGATCGCGGCCACGCTGAACTTCCTCGGCGTCCCCGAGGTCGAGCATCAGGAGTTCATGGACATCATCGAGAACTACCGCTCCGAGGTCGTGCAGGCCGCGGAGCTCGCTTCCGTCTGAGACTGAGGCTGGGTGGGTTACGCGCCGCGAGCCACGGACTCGGCGACCTGATGGGCGCGCTGCTCCAGGTCGCGGGCAAGCTCGCCGAGTGCGATTCGGTCGACCGGGCTGGTTGCCTCTAGTGCGGCGGCGCGGATGAACGAGGTGACCTTCACCCCAGACTCCTCGGCCCGCGCCCGAAGCTCAGCGATCTCCTCGACGGAGAACCGCACCGAGATCGTCACGTTGCGCCTGACCGTGATCGGGACCTCCTCGCCTTCATCGAAGTCAGACGTGTCCTGGGTCCGGTTGTAGTACTCGGCCAGC
>JBBSMN010000075.1:0-12864 GCA_038233135.1 Propionibacteriales bacterium | reverse complement strand
CCCACGCAGCCCATTGCGTCGGCGAGCTTGACGAAGTCGGGGATGCGCTTGGCGTTGAGGTTGGTGTTGCTGTAGCGGCCGTTGTAGAACAGCGTCTGCCACTGACGCACCATGCCGAGGTTGCCGTTATTGATGACGGCCACCTTGATCGGGATGCCCTCCATGGCGCAGGTGACCAGCTCCTGGTTGGTCATCTGGAAGCAGCCGTCGCCGTCGATCGCCCAGACCGTCGCCTCCGGACGCCCGACCTTCGCCCCCATGGCGGCCGGCACCGCATAACCCATGGTTCCGGCGCCGCCGGAGTTGAGCCAGGTGTAGGGGTTCTCGTAGGAGATGAACTGGCTGGCCCACATCTGGTGCTGACCGACGCCGGCGACGTACGTGGCCTCCGGGCCGGCCGCCGCGGCGATGCGCTCGATGACGTACTGGGGTGCCAGCGAGCCGTCCTCGGGTACGTCGTATCCGACCGGATAGCGCTCGGCGAGGGCGCGGCTCCGCGCGCTCCAGTCGGCGTGCTCCGCGGCTGGGCGCAGCGTCTGGTCAGCCTCAATGGTCGCCACCAGCTCGGTGATGATCTGACGGCAGTCACCGACGATGGGGACGTCGGCATGCCGGTTCTTGCCGATCTCGGCCGGATCGATGTCGGCGTGGATGACCTGCGCGTCCGGCGCGAACGTGTCCAGCCGGCCGGTGACCCGATCGTCGAAGCGTGCGCCGAGGGCGATCAGGAGGTCGGCGCGCTGCAGCGCGGCAACGGCGGCGACCGATCCGTGCATGCCCGGCATGCCGAGGTGCTGGGGGTGCGAGTCGGGCAGTGCGCCGCGCGCCATCAGCGTGGTCACGACGGGGATCCCGGTCAGGTCCGCGAGCCGGGCAAGCTCGGCCGACGCCTCGGACTTGATCACGCCACCGCCCACGTAGAGCACGGGTCGCCGGGCGGCGGCGATCAGCCGGGCAGCCTCGCGGATCTGCTTGCCGTGCGGGCGGGTCACGGGGCGGTAGCCGGGCAAGGACACCTGCGTCGGGTAGTCGAAGGTGGTCATCGCCTGCAGCGCGTCCTTGGCGATGTCAACGAGGACCGGCCCGGGGCGGCCGGTCGAGGCGATGTGGAAGGCCTCCGCGATCGTGCGCGGGATGTCGGCAGGGTTGGTGATGAGATAGCTGTGCTTGGTGATCGGCATCGTGATGCCGCGGATGTCCGCCTCTTGGAACGCATCGGTCCCGATGGCCGCCGAGGCCACCTGGCCGGTCACGGCGACGATCGGCACCGAGTCCATGTGGGCGTCGGCGATCGGCGTCACCAGGTTGGTCGCGCCCGGCCCGGACGTCGCCAGGCACACCCCGACCCGCCCGGTCGCCTGTGCATAACCTTGTGCGGCGTGCCCGGCCCCTTGCTCGTGCCGGACGAGGATGTGCCGGATCTGCTCGGAGTCGAGCAGAGGGTCGTACGCGGGGAGGACCGCGCCACCGGGGATGCCGAAGATGGTGTCCACACCGGCGTGCTCCAACGACCGGATCAGACTCTGCGCCCCGGTCAGCTGCTCCCGTGCTGGGTGTCCAGTCATCTGCTGCTCCCACTGCTGGTCGACGTTGACCCGTCCCGAACATGAAAAAGCCTCCGGTCCGGCGAGCGGACGGGAGGAGGCGCGCTGGCTGTCGAGGCGGGATCAGCCGGCGCGCCGGCGAAGTACGAGGGCGAAGTGGCTCACAAGACCACTGTCGCCGCGCCTCGCACCGACGTCAAGATGGTGAGACGCCAGTCTCGGCATGTGGAATCGCAGGGTCCGGGTCCACCCCTTCGCCCCTGACTGTGCGTGAACGCACACCCAGCGCAGGCGCCGTGGTGCGTCTGCGCACAGCGCCACTGTCCGCACGTGCCCACCCGCCGAGAGTGCGAGCCAGGGCTGGGCTCCGTACGCAGCTCCCCCGACGCGCTGTGTGAGCACGGGCCTCATTGGGGGAAGGCCCGTCCAGAGCTGCTCAACCGCAGACCGCGCCACTTGCGGCGGAGCCCACCAGCTTGCGGTACTTCGCGAGGACGCCGGAGCGGTACCTTGGCTGCGGCGGAGCCCATCCCGCACAACGGGACCCCAGGACGTCGTCATGGACGAGCAGGTCGAGCGTGCCGTGCTCGACATCGAGCCGGACCCGGTCACCGTCGGCCACGAAGGCGACCGGCCCACCGTCGACGGCCTCGGGCGCGAGATGCCCGACACACAGCCCGGTCGTGCCCCCCGAGAAGCGCCCGTCGGTCAGCAGCAGCACGTCCTTGCCGAGACCGGCACCCTTGATCGCACCGGTGATGGCAAGCATCTCGCGCATGCCGGGACCCCCCTTGGGACCCTCATAACGGATGACCACGACATCGCCGCCGGTGATGGTGCCGTCGGCCAGCGCGTCCATGGCAGCCTGCTCGCCGTCGAAGACCCGTGCGGTGCCCTCGAAAACCGCCTCGTCGAAGCCGGCGCTCTTCACAACCGCACCCTCGGGCGCCAGGGACCCGTGCAGGATCGTGATGCCGCCGGTCGGATGCATCGGTCGCGAGAGCGCTCTGATGATCTCGCCGTCGACATCGGGCGGGTCGATGTCGGCGACGTTCTCGGCCAACGTACGACCGGTGACGGTGAGGCAGTCGCCGTCGATCAGCCCGGCCTCCAGCAGCGCCTTGGTGACGACCGGGATGCCGCCAACGCGGTCGACATCGGTCATCACGTAGGCACCGAAGGGTTTGAGGTTGCCCAGGTGCGGCACCCTCGCACCCACCCGCTCGAAGTCGCCGAGGGTGAGGTCGACCTCGGCCTCGCGAGCGATCGCGAGCAGGTGCAGCACCGCGTTCGTCGAGCCGCCGAGGGCCATCACCATGGCGATGGAGTTCTCGAACGCCGCTTTGGTCATGACCTGGCGGGCGGTGATGCCGCTGCGGAGCATGTCGACCACCGCCGCCCCGGAGCGGTGGGCGTAGCCGTCGCGCCGGCGGTCGACGGCCGGCGGGGCAGACGAGCCGGGCAGCGCCATGCCGATCACCTCGGCCACCGCGGCCATGGTGTTGGCGGTGTACATGCCGCCGCAGGCTCCCTCACCCGGGCAGATCGCGCGCTCGATGCGGTCGACCTCGTCGCGGGTGATCAGGCCACGCAGGCAGGCCCCGACCGCTTCGAAGGCATCGATGATCGTGACGTTCTTGCCGTCGACGTTGCCGGGCATGATCGACCCGGCGTAGAGGAACACGCTGGCCAGGTCGAGTCGCGCCGCGGCCATCAGCATCGCCGGCAGCGACTTGTCGCAGCCTGCCAGCAGCACCGACCCGTCGAGGCGCTCGGCGAGCATGACGGTCTCAACGGAGTCGGCTATGACCTCGCGGCTGACGAGTGAGAAGTGCATTCCCTCGTGACCCATCGAGATGCCGTCCGACACCGAGATGGTGCCGAACTCGAGCGGGAAGCCGCCGGCCGCGTGCACCCCGTTCTTGACGGCCTTGGCCAACCTGTCGAGCGACAGGTTGCACGGGGTGATCTCGTTCCAGCTGGACCCGACACCGATCTGCGGCTTGGCGAAGTCGTCGTCGCCCATCCCGACCGCGCGGAGCATCCCGCGGGCGGCCGCCCGCTCGAGCCCGTCGGTGACGTCGCGGCTTCGTGGCTTGAGGTCTCGGACCGGCGGCGAGGTGACTGACATGCCCGGCAGCCTACGGCGAAACCAGTCGCACACCGGGCTGCATCCCACCGGTGATCACGAACGCGCATGCGACCGCCCACAGCACGCTGACCAAGGTGCCGATGATGAAACCCTCAGCCGCACCCTGCCGGCTGTCCGCGCGCAGCTCGGGGTAGCGACCGAACGCCTTGACGGCGAGCACTACCGCCATCCCCTCGGGCCACCCGGCGACCAGGGTGGCCACGATCGCCAGCCGTTCGAGGGCACCGATCCAGGCGCCGCCGCGCAGCCCCTCGCCCACGGTGTCCGTCGGGCCCGCTGGCGCCTGGCCCGGACCTGGAATCGTCCCGCTGCGGTCGATGAGCGTGAAGACGGCGACGGTCACCGGCCCGCCACCGAGCACCGCCAGTGCCACGCCGATCACCGCCACCCAGTCCTGGACGTCGCCTCGCGCACGGCCGGTGAAGTGCACGTCGAGAACCGCAACGAGCAGTGCGGCGCCCGCGAAGGCGGCCAGGGCGACCTGCGGCGCCTTGGGCAGGTGCCGCGACCAGGCCAGCAGCGCCGCCACCGAACCGGCCGCCAGCGCACCGATCAGCAGCAGGTTGACGCCGGTCACATCTGCTCCAGCAACCATGCCGAGAGCTGCCGCCCGCGCTCGGTCTCCGCAAAACCCGCGGTCTGCAGCGCCTGGCTGACCGCCTGCTCGCTGACACCGAGCCGGACTGCCGCCGCCCGCTGGCTCCCGCTGGCTCGTACCGCGTCCACCACCTGCCACCCCCGTCCGGTCCGGCGGCCCTCGACGGCCACCAGCAACCACAGCGCAGACTCCGCTCGGCCAGCAGCGTAGGGGTCGACTCCCCCCACGATCGACAGGCGGGCCACGGTGCGCTTGGCCCGCTCGACCGCATCGCGGGCAGCCGTGAACGCCGAACCTCTCGCTGCCCTCGTGCTGGCGGGCATGGGCTTGTCGATCGCACCAACCCCGATCCCGAGCGTCCAGCCGCCCACGCGCGAGCAGACCTCGACACCGTCGACGACCGACGCCGCATCGTCCACAGCCAGCTGCACCTCGTCACCGATGGTGCGCTCGGCCGTCAGCACCGCCCTGACCCCGGGCGCCGCCGCAAGGACCGCGATCAGCTCGGGCACCCGGTCATGGGCACGCCGACTGCCGCGCTGATCGATCGTCAGGACGTACATCTCGCCTCAATGCTTGGAGATTGATATGAGCATATCAAGCTCTGGGTGTTGATCGGTCCGTCCCAGGTGCGGGTTCGCACCCGCTGGCGCACGATGGAGTCGTGCCCTCCTCGCCGTCGTCGCTCGACCGCGTCCGCAGCCGGGTCGGTGCCGCGATCTTCGCGCGCGTCGCCGGCGAGGACGGTCCCTCCAACCGGGACCGCATCCACCTCACCCCGGGACCGCGCTGGTTCGACGAAGATGCACCGATCCGCCGCGTGCACGGCGATGCGGCCATGTTCGTCGGCGGCCTGCGGGCGCTGCTGCTGCAGTCGCTGCACCCGCTGGCGATGGCCGGCGTCGCCGGCCACTCCGGCTTCCGGGGCGACCCCTGGGGCAGGCTGCAGCGCACCAGCACCTTCCTGGCCGTGACCACGTTCGGCACCGCCGAGCACGCGCAGCAGATGATCGAACGGATCCGCGGGGTGCACGACCGGGTGACCGGGACAACTCCCGAGGGCGAGCCGTACGCCGCGAGCGACCCGCACCTGCTGCGGTGGGTGCACATCGCCGAGATCGACAGCTTCCTGCGGGCCCATCAGGTCTACGGCAGCAGGCCGCTCGATGCGGCGGGCAGGGACCGCTACGTCGCCGAAACCGGCCGGGTCGCGCAGGCGCTGGGTGTCATCGACCCGCCGACCGACGAAGCCGAGCTGGCCCAGCAGCTGGCGGCCTACCGACCCGAGCTGCGCAGCACGCCGGCAGCGCGTGGCGCGGCCCGGTTCCTGCTGCTGCAGGCACCGCTGCCGCTGCCGGCACGCCTCGGGTACGCGGTGCTCGCTGCTGCGGCGGTCGCCTTGTTGCCCGGCTGGACCCGCTGGCCGCTGCGTCTGCCCTACCTCCCGCTTGCGGAGGCGACCGTCGTACGTGCCGCCGGCTGGGGCATCACCACCGGCATCCGCTTCGCCCTCACCCCTCCTGCCGAGAGCCCCCGGGCGGTCCCGGCGGCCTGACCGGCCCGGCCACGACGTTGGCGAGCTCCTTCCCAGCGGCGAAGCGGCGCAGCTGGTCACGCAGAAGGGCCCGCATCCGTGGCTTCATGGCTGTGGTGGCGCCGCCAACGTGCGGGCTGATGAGCACTCCGGGCGAGCGCCACAGCGCATGGTCCGGCGGCAACGGCTCCGGGTCAGTCACGTCCAGCGCCGCCAACAGGCGCCCACTGCTGGTCTCCCCCAGCAGCGCGTCGTTGTCCACGACCGGGCCCCGCGCGACGTTGACGAGCACGGCCTGGTCCCGCATGGCGGCGAGGAAGCCGGCGTCGACCATCCCCTGGGTCTCGTCGGTGAGCGGCACCAGCAGCACCACCGCATCGGCCTGCGGCAGCAGCCCCGGCAGCTCGTCCATGCTGTGCACCCGCCGGCCGTCAGCGCCTGACCGGGCGGTGCGGGCGACGCGCAGCACGTGGCACTCGAACGGCTCCAGCCGGCGCTCCAACGCAGCACCGATGCTGCCGTAGCCGACGAGAAGGACAGTGTGGTCGGCCAGCGCCCGTCGTGACTCGTGCAGCCATCGTCCCTGCGGCTGCGCCCGGACGAAGTCGGGAATACCTCGCAGGCTGGCCAGCAGCAGGCTTGCCGCCAGCTCGGCGGTGGAGGCGTCGTGCACACCACGGGCATTGCACAGGGTCACGTGCTCCGGCCGGTGCGGTGCCACGTCGTCGACGCCCGCAGTCTGGGTCTGCAGCACCTGCAGGAACGTCATCGCCGGCAACAAGGTGCCGAAGTCGAGCGGGGTGTCGTACGCCGGGACGTAGAAGGCGACGTCGGCGATCCCGGCAAGGTCCGCGCCGTCGGTCGTCGGGTCGACCCGCTCCACCTGCAGCTGCGCCGGCACCGGCGCGAGCTCGGCCGGGTCGAGCGGGGTCCACACCAGGGTCATGTCCGGTCCCATCGGCGCTGCCACTCTGCGAAGTCCCAGTCGCGCAGGAAGCGTTCGGTCGCCGCACTGCCCGCATCGATCAGCTGGTCGCGCTGGGTCGCGCTGATGCCGAAGTCGGTGCTGGCGATCCCCGAGGTGTCCACGAAGACGCTGCGCGCAACGTTGGCCGGGTTGTCGACGTGCTGCGACTGGCAGGCGGTGAGCGCGGTCTCGACCAGCGCGAGGGCGAGCGAGAGGGGGCCGTCCACCGGCTGGACGTGCGCCGGGTCGCCCATCGCGGACGTGATCCGTACGCCGAGCGTCGGCCAGCGGGCGGGCAGCCCGTCGGTCCGGTCAAAGACCGAGATCGGATAGGTGCTCAGCAGTGCGCCGTCGACCAGCGTGGAAACCCCTTTGGTGCCACGCATCGTCACCGGTTCGAAGAAGAACGGGATCGACGCGGAGGCCCGCACCGCGTCAGCCACCTCCATCTCGTCCGGGTCGAGGCCGTAGTCGGTGTAGTCCCATGGCAGGCGGACGAGCCGCTGCTGGGACAGGTCGCTGGCGAACACCACCAGCGTGTACGCGTGCTCCGGCGGCAGCGAGCTCTCGGAGTCGTTCTCGCGGAGGTCGCCGAAGGTCGTGACTCCGAGGTCGGCGAGGACACCGCGCAACCAGTCGTGCAGGTACGCACCCTCGTAGATGCCGCTGTCAAGGGCCAGCGAGAAGCCGTCCACCAACCAGCCCAGCGGACCGAGCAGCCGACCGATCGTGCCGCGGTCCCGGAAACGCCCGTAGTGCAGGGAGCGCGCGATGTCCTCGCCACGCTCGAGCGGCTCACCGGCGTGCTGCAACGCGGCAAGCACGGCCCCGGTGATCGCGCCCGCCGACGTGCCGGCGATCCGCCGGAAGTGGTAGCCCCGCCGGGCCAGCGTGGACACCGCACCGGAGATCGCGATCCCCTTGACCCCGCCCGCCTCGAGCACCAGATCGGCCACCGGGTCACCGGCCGACGGGAAACCGCTCATGAGGAGCGACCCTAGTGCGGGCACACTGGTCACGATGCCCCCTCCCTCGCAGCTCGGCCGGCTGCGGCGGGCCGTTGCCGTGACCGCGTGCTGCCTGCTGGCCGTCTCGTGCTCCGACCAGGACGGCCGCGACTCCGACACGGCCCTTGTCGACGGCGTGGTGGCCGAGGGGTTCACCACCCCGTGGGGGGTCGCCTTCCTGCCCGACGGCTCCGCGCTCGTGTCGGAGCGAGACACCGCAATGATCAAAGCGGTGAGCAGGGGTGGCCGGGTCAGCACCGTCGGCACGGTGCCCGGTGTCCAGCCCGCTGGGGAGGGGGGCCTGCTCGGCCTCGCTGTCGCACCCGCGCAGGGCGAACGCTCGTGGGTCTACGCGTACTACTCCGGCGCAACCGACAACCGGGTGGTGCGGATGTCATACGACGGGGACCGGCTCGCAAGCCCCCAGCTGGTGCTCGACGGCATCCCGAAGTCGCAGTTCCACAACGGCGGGCGCGTCGAGTTCGGCCCTGACGGCATGCTGTACGTTTCGACCGGCGACGCGACCGAGGGCGGCAACGCCACCGACCCCGACTCCCTGGGCGGCAAGATCCTGCGCCTCACCCCGTCGGGTGAGCCGGCCCCCGGCAACCCGACGGCCGGCTCGCCGGTGTGGAGCTCGGGCCACCGCAACGTGCAGGGTCTGGCCTGGGACGCAGACGACCAGCTGTGGGCCTCGGAGTTCGGCCAGGACAGGTGGGACGAGCTCAACGTGATCGAGCCGGGGGGCGACTACGGCTGGCCGCGGTTCGAGGGAGGCGCGGACGAGCCGGGACACGAGCGCGGTGTCACCGACCCGGTGGCACAGTGGGATCCCGATGAGGCGTCGCCGTCGGGCGTCGCCTTCGCCGAGGGTGCCATCTGGATGGCAGCCCTCGGGGGCGAGCGGCTGTGGCGCATCCCGGTCGCAGACGCGTCCGTGACGGGGCAGCCGCAGGCAAACCTCACCGAGGAGTACGGCCGGCTGCGCACCGTCGTGGCGGCACCGGACGGCTCGCTGTGGTTGACCACGTCCAACACCGACGGCCGCGGGGACCCGCGCGGCGGCGACGACAAGATCCTGCGGCTCGACGTCAGCCAACGGTGAGTCGCGCACTCGATGAGCACTATGAGCCTCGACCCCGATCCCGTCGACCGAGCTCGCCGCCTGGCGACGCAACTGCTCGGCCGCGCGCAGTAGCGATGAGTCGGCCGCCTCAGCCGACGGCGGACCGGCCAGCGCGCTCACGCCACAGCGAGTATGCGGCCGTGGCGGCCAGCACCCCGCCGCCGAACGTGAGAACCAGCCCGGGTCCGGGCGCCCAGCCCGACCGGCCGACGAGGTCGATCAGGTACCACACCTGCCAGACCGGCAAAGCCGTTGCTGCGACCGCGAGCACCGCTGCCTGGGTGATGGCGAGCACCCGGTTGGGGACCAACGCGCCCGCGAGGCCGAGCATCGCTGCGTAGAACGTCCAGAGCCCGGCGCCCCGGGTGCCCGAGATCGAGCCGACAGCGGTGTCCACCCAGGGCAGGAACGCCCCGAGCAGCACCATGAATGTGGCGCCCAGCAACGGCCGCTGCCCACGGCCCGCCCGTGGCCAACGACGCGGGGCCGCTGACGTCGCTCGGGATGGGCTGGACACGGGCCTGATAGTACGAGGGTCCTTGGCGGGGATCCGACCCCCGACCCGCACGGCGGCGCCGCTGACCGCGGATATCCGACCGCCCGGCGCATTGTGTGACCCGACTCACAGGTGTTACTTGACCGACATCTGAGCGACCTGATTGCCTCGCCGACATGGACACGTCGCAGCGCGAGCAGTACTGGCGCAGGAACCTAAGGCTGATGGCCTCGCTCTTAGCGGTCTGGGCGCTGGTGTCGTTCGGCGCCGGCATCTTCTTCGTCGAGCCGCTGAACACGATCGTGATCGCCGGGTTCCCGCTGGGCTTCTGGTTCGCCCAGCAGGGTTCCATCCTCGTCTTCGTCGCCTTGATCGCCATCTACGTCTGGCGGATGGACAAGCTCGACGCCGAGTACGGCATCGACGAGTACGAGGAGGAGGTGCACCACTCGTGAGCGAGATCCAACTCTGGACCCTGATCTTCGCGATCCTGACGTTCAGCGTCTACATCTACATCGCTTATGCGAGCCGGGTGCAGTCGACCTCCGGCTTCTACGTCGCGGGCGGCGGCATCCCCGCACCCGCCAACGGCGCAGCGATCGCCGCCGACTGGATGAGCGCCGCCTCGTTCATCTCCCTCGCCGGGATCGTCGCCTTCGCGGGCAACGGGTACGGCGGGTCGGTCTACCTGATGGGCTGGACCGGCGGCTATGTGCTCCTGGCCTTGCTGCTGGCGCCGTACCTGCGCAAGTTCGGCAAGTACACGATCCCGGACTTCGTCGGTGACCGCTACTCCGAGAGCGCCCGGCTGGTTGCCGTGCTGGCGGCCGTCGTCGTCTCGTTCGTCTACGTGGCCGGGCAGATGGCCGGCGTCGGCCTGGTCTTCACGCGGTTCCTGGGCGTGGGCACCACCACCGGCGTGCTCATCGGCATGGGCATCGTGTTCTTCTACGCCGTGCTCGGCGGCATGAAGGGCATCACCTGGACCCAGGTGTCGCAGTACAGCGTGCTCATCGTGGCCTACCTGATCCCGGCGTTCGCCGTGTCCACGGAGGTCACCGGCGTCCCGGTGCCGCAGATCGGCTTCGGGCAGATCCTGAGCGAGCTGAACGGGCTCCAGACAGACCTCGGGCTGGCTGAGTACACGGAGGCGTTCACCGGCACCAACATGCTCAACATGGTGCTCATCACCGCAGCGCTGATGTTCGGCACCGCCGGCCTGCCGCACGTGATCGTCCGGTTCTACACGGCCAAGAGCGTGCGGGCCGCCCGATACTCCGCGCTGTGGGCGCTGTTCTTCATCGCGCTGCTCTACACCACCGCACCGTCGGTCGCCGCGTTCAGCAAGCTGCAGATCATCAACGACCTGTCCGGCACCTCGCTCAACGAGACACCGGGGTGGTACCAGACCTGGGCCGACGTGGGCCTGATCACTGCTCCCGACGGTGGGCCCGTCGTAGACGCCAACGACAACGGCGTGCTCGACTTCACCAGCGAGCTGCTGATCAACAACGACATCATCGTGCTCGCGTCGCCGGAGATCGGCGGCCTGCCCGCGCCCGTGATCGGCCTGGTGGCCGCCGGCGCCCTGGCAGCGGCGCTGTCCACCGCGTCCGGGCTGCTGCTGGTGATCTCGTCCTCGGTGGCCAACGACGTCTACTACAAGCGGATCAACCCGCAGGCCACCGAGGCGCGGCAGTTGCTGGTCGGGCGCATCGCGATGGCCGGAGCGATCGTGGTCGCCGGCTACCTCGGCATCAACCCGCCCGGCTTCGTCGCCCAGGTGGTGGCGCTCGCCTTCGGGCTCGCAGCGGCCAGCTTCTTCCCGATCCTCGTGTTGGGGATCTTCTGGAAGAAGTGCACGGCGATGGGTGCCACCGCGGGCATGGTCGCCGGGCTCGGCACGACGATGGCGTACATGCTGTGGACGATCGACATCTACGGCAACAGCGACGGCATCTTCGGGATCCTGGAGACCGGCTTCGGCACGATCGGGATGCTCATCAACTTTGCGGTGACGATCACCGTCTCGCAGTTCACGCCCAAGCCGACGGCCCTGATGCAGGAGCTGGTCGAGGAGGTCCGGTTCCCGGGCAAGACCCAGTTGGTCGCCAAGCACGCCGAGGGCAGTGTCGACCTGCACGACGACGAGAAGAAGAAGTAGACGCAAGGCTGACCCGCGAGTCGGCAGTGCAGCGGAGCCGCACTGCGGACCCCTCACTTGGTGCGTACGGCACCATTCCACGCGCGCTGACGGTGCTTTGCGCACCAAGTGGCGGCCGGGCGACCCGGCGCCGCAGCCGGGCGCCAGGGACCGCAGGCTCAGCTGAGGCGCTGCAGCACCAGCTCACGAACGCGGGCAGCGTCGGCCTGACCGCGCAGCTGCTTCATCACCGCTCCGATGAGTGCGCCGGCAGCGGCGACCTTGCCGTCGCGCACCTTGGCGGCGACCTCGGGGTTGTCGGCGCTCGCCTGGTCGACGGCCGCGATCAGCGCACCGTCGTCGCTCACCACCTCCAGCCCGCGGTCGGTGACGACCTGCTCGGGGGAGCCCTCGCCGGCCAGCACACCGTCCAGCACCTGGCGGGCGAGCTGGTCGTTGACCCGGCCGGCGTCGACGAGAGCCTGCAGCTGCGCCACCTGCTGCGGTGAGACCGGCAGGTCGGCGAGCTCGACACCCTGCGCCCGAGCTCGGCGCGACAGCTCGGCCAGCCACCACTTGCGGGCGGCCTGTGGGGTCGCCCCGCATGTCACGGTCGACTCGACCAGCTCGAGCGCGCCGGCGCCGACGGTGTCACGCATCTCCAGGTCGCTGAAGCCCCACTCGGCGGCGAGCCGTGCCCGCCGCTGCCCGGGCGGCTCGGGCAGGGTCTGGCGCAGGTGGTCGACCCACTCCTGGGACGGTGCCACCGGCACCAGGTCGGGCTCGGGGAAGTAGCGGTAGTCCTCGGCCTGCTCCTTGCTGCGCCCGGTGGTCGTCACACCGGTGTCCTCGTGCCAGTGCCGCGTCTCCTGGGTGACGGTGTCGCCGGCCAGCAGCAGCTCGGCCTGGCGGCAGATCTCATGACGCACCGCGCGCTCGACCGAGCGCAACGAGTTGACGTTCTTCGTCTCCGTGCGGGTGCCCAGCGGCTGCTCCGGCCCGCCGCTGCGCGCGCGCAGCGACACGTTGGCGTCACAGCGCAGCGACCCCTGCTCCATGCGTACGTCGGAGACGCCGAGCGCCAGCAGCAGCTCCCGCAGGTGCGCGACGTAGGCGCGAGCCACTTCCGGTGCTTGCACGTCCGGCCCGATAACAGGCTTGGTGACAATCTCCACCAGCGGGATGCCGGCCCGGTTGTAGTCGACCAGCGAGTGGCTGGCGCCGTGGATGCGGCCGGTCGCGCCGCCCACGTGCAGCGACTTGCCGGTGTCCTCCTCCATGTGCGCCCGCTCGATGT
>JBBSMN010000074.1:0-12893 GCA_038233135.1 Propionibacteriales bacterium | reverse complement strand
GTGCAGCCGGCGGCTACCGCGGGCCAGATCTTGCGGGTGCCCATCGCCAGGGGGAAGTTCCACGGCGTGATCATCAGGCACGGACCGACGGGCTGTTTCATCGTCAGCAACCGGGTGGCGCCGTTGGGCGCGGTCGACCAGCGGCCGGAGACCCGCACCGCCTCCTCGGAGAACCAGCGGAAGAACTCTGAGCCGTAGGCGATCTCGGCGGCCGACTCCTTGAGCGGCTTACCCATCTCCAGGGTCATCAGCAGCGCCAGGTCGTCGGCACGTTCGGTGATCAGCTCGAACGCCCGCCGCAGGATCTCGCCGCGTTCGCGCGGTGGCGTCGCGGCCCAGCCGGGCTGGGCGGCCACCGCGGCGTCCAGGGCCGCAACTCCGTCGTCGGCGTCGGCGTCGGCCACGTCGGTCAGGGTCCGGCCGGTGGAGGGGTCCTCGATGGCATGGGTGCGGCCGTCGGTGGCGTCGCGCCACTCACCGCCGATGAACAGACCCTTCGGCACGGCGTCGACGACGGTCTTCTCGCGTTCGGGGGTGATGGTCATGGCATGCCTCTCGTTAGGACGGGGTGGTCAGCAAACCTGCCGGAGCAGACCGGTCTCCAGGTGGTAGACGAAACCGCCGACGACCACTGTGTCGAGGTATGGCCAGGAGCGCACCCGCTGCACGTCGGCGCGCACCGCACCGTCCTGGTCGGTGGCGGTCAGGAACGACAGGCTGCGGGTGTCGGGTCCGCCGGCGTCGCGGACGGCTGCGTGCACCTCGTGCTCGCCGTCGGCCGCCATCCGGCAGTCAGTGTGCGCGACCACCATCACCCGCTCGACACCCAGCAGGTAGGACGCGAGCACGAGGGTGCGCAGCACGTCGTCGGTCACGCGGGCGCCGGCGTTGCGCAAGATCTTGGCGTCTCCGGGTGCCAGGCCGAGGAGTCCGAGCGGGTCGATGCGCGAGTCCATGCAGGTCAGGACCGCAAGGCCCTTGGCCGCCCGCGCCTCGAGACCGCGCAGGTCGTAGTGCTCGGCGTACCGCTGGTTGGCGGCCAGGACGTCGCCGAAGGGGTCGGGGACCGACACGCGCTCAGGCCTGCACCTTCTCGGCGCCGCGGCGCCAACGGATCCCGGCCTCGACGAAGTCGTCGATCTCGCCGTCGAAGACCGCCTGGGTGTTGCCGCTTTCGTACTCGGTGCGCAGGTCCTTGACCATCTGGTAGGGGTGCAGCACGTACGACCGCATCTGCTCGCCCCACGATGCGGTGACGTCTCCGCGCAGCTCGTCAAGGGTGGCCCGCTCCTCGGCCCGCTTCAGCGCCAGCAGCTTGGCCTTGAGAATCACCATCGCCGAGGCCTTGTTCTGCAGCTGGCTCTTCTCGTTCTGGCAGCTGACGACGATGCCGGTCGGGATGTGGGTGAGCCGTACCGCGGAGTCGGTGGTGTTGACCGACTGGCCACCGGGGCCGGACGAGCGGTAGACGTCGACGCGCACGTCCTCCTCGGGCAGGTCGACCTCGTCGGTCTGCTCCAGCAGCGGCACGACCTCGATCGCCGCGAACGACGTCTGCCGCCGGCCCTGGTTGTCGAACGGCGAGATCCGCACCAGCCGGTGGGTGCCGGCCTCGACCGACAGCGTCCCGTACGCGTACGGCGCCTTGACCGCGAACGTGGCCGACTTGATGCCCGCCTCCTCGGCGTAGGAGGTGTCGTAGACCTCGACGCCGTACTTGTGCCGCTCGGCCCAGCGGACGTACATGCGCATCAGCATCTCCGCGAAGTCAGCGGCGTCGACGCCGCCGGCGCCGGAACGCACCGACACCAGCGCGTCGCGGCCGTCGTACTCCCCCGACAGCAGGGTGCGCACCTCGAGGGCCTCCACCGCCTTGGCGATGCGGCGCAGGTCGTTCTCGGCCTCGGCGACCGTGTCTGGATCGGCCTCCTCCTGCGCCATCTGCATCAGCACTGCCAGGTCGTCGACCCGCTGACGCAGCCCGGTGACCCGGTCGATGTCGGCCTGAAGCACCGACAACCGCCCGGTCACCTGCTGGGCGTTGGCCTGGTCGTCCCACAGGTTGGGGTCGGACACCTGCTCCTGCAGCGACCCGATCTCGGCGCGCATCGTGGGCACGTCGAGCACCTGCTCGATGGTGTGCATGGTTGCGTCGAGCTGCTTGAGCTGTGCGTCGAAGTCGGGGCCGGCCACGCCGGTCAGGGTAGTCGGGACCGGGCGGGCGGCCTCACCGGACGTCGACCACCGCCGCCGCGTCGCCGGAGACGGTGACCGACTCCTGCCAGCCGGCGGGGGTGATCGGCAGGTCGATCGGTGCGCTGACCCGGACGCTGACCTGTGTCCCGTCCGAGCTGACCTGCCAGACCAGGCCGGGATGCTCGACGGCGGCGCCGGTGGCGTCGAGGTAGGCGGCCACGTGCGCGCGGGCCGCGTCCGGGTCGATGGGGGCCTGCTCGCCCAACCCGGAGGCGTAGACCTGCTCACCCTGGGCGCCGTCGGCCGCCGCGAGGACCGCCCCGTCGGCGAGGGAGTGCATCGCCTGCCGCTGCAGGTAGGCAGCCGACGCGTCCACCACCGCCGCGACGAGCAGGGCCAGCACGACCACGAACCCCACGACAAGCACGGTGACCGTGCCGGACTCCTGCTGCGGGTCGCCCGCTCGCATCAGCGGACCTCCCGGAACGTGCCGTACGGCTCGGAGTGGCTGCTGCTCACCCGTATCGATGGGGCCGACGCGCCCGCGAACGGTCCCGCCAACGGCACCGCCTGCTGCACGCTGACGTCGACCGTGACCAGCGAGCCCGGTGCCAGACAGGCCAAGGGGTCGGGCGTACAGGAGACCGACAGCCCGGCCGTCCACCACGAGACGCCCTGGTCGGTGAGCGCGACCCGGGCCGCGGCCTCGGCCCGGGCACGGGCGGTCGCGTCATCGGGCGACAAGACGTAGGCCCGGCCGGCGGCCCGGCTCGCAGCGGTCGCGGCGTACGACGCCCGCTGCACGTCCATCACCGCCAGCAGCAGGTAGACCATGGGCACCAGCAGCAGGACGCACAGCCAGCTGAACTCGACGAGGGCGCTGCCGTCCTCGCAGCGGCGCCTCACGGCGGTGCCCCCAGCAGGACCGGCTCGTCGAGGTCCGGCCCGTCGAGGTCCGGCTCCTCGATGGCGTGGCCCTCGACGCTGACGGCGACAGACGGGCCGAACAGGCCCAGTGCCGGCACCTGCGCCTCCACCCGGACCACGATCCCCGCCGATCCGCCCACTGCGGTCTGGCCTACGGTCACCTGCTGCGCGTAGCGGCCCGACAGCACCTCGGCAACCGTCTCCCTCGTGCGGGCGGCGCCGTCGGCCGGTCCGTGGTCTGCGGTTGCCGCGAGCCGGGCACCCTCCGAGGCCGCAGCAGTGAGGGTGTTGCGCACGTGCAGGACCAGACCCACCTGTATGACGCCGAGCACCAGCGGCACCACGACAGCGGTGACGAGCACAAAGTCGACGACGGCGGCACCGCTGTCCGAGCGTTGCACGGGCACGACTCGGCGCGGCGGTCTCAGTTGGTGACGCTGGACAGCGCGGTCTGCAGCATGCTCTGCAGCTGGTCGCTGGCCACCCCGGTGATCATGGCGACCAGCCCCGCGGTCATGACGGTGATCATCACCCAGCCGGGGACGTCACCACGGTCGTCTCGCTGGTGCAGTGCCAACCAGGTGCGCCACACGTGCAGGGAGCAGGTGCGCTTGGTGCTGGCGATGAGCGTGGGCGGTGTCATGTCGACCTCCCGGTCGGGTTGGTGGAGATGTGGTTGGTTGACGGTCACGGAGCGACGAGCTGCAGGCCGACCACCCCAGGGAAGAACGCGAAGGCGACGGTGACGGGGAGCACCAGGAACACGACCGGCACCATCATCAGAACCTCTTTGCGGCCGCCGGACTCCATCAGCTCTCGCCGTCCGGCTTCGCGGACGTCAGCAGCCTGCGCGTGCAGGACGTCGACCAGCGGGGTACCCCGCTCGACCGCGACGGCCAGCGTCGAGGCGAACCTCGCCACGGCGGCAACACCGGTGCGACCAGCCAGGGTGTCGAGCGCACTCACGATCGGGGTGCCGGAAGCGATGTCACCGAGCAGGTCACGGAACTCCTCAGCAAGTTCGCCGTGCGCCGTGCGGGCGACCCGCTCGAGCGCCGTCACCGGACCCGCACCGGCGGCGACCGACAGGGCCAGCAGGTCTGCGACGGCGGGAAACTGGCCGACCATCGCGCTCTCCCGATCTCGCAACTGGCCCGACAACCGTTGGTCCCGGGCGACCACCCCTCCCACGAAGGCGCCGAGCACGCCGAGCAGCAGCGACGCCGGCGCCACCTGCCCACGCACTGCTGCGAGCAGTCCAGCCGCGGCGGTGGCTGCGGCGGCCAGCAGCCCCCAGGTGACCTGCTCGACGCGGAACTCGTCGAGGCTCAGCGCGCTGCCGGCGCGTGAAAGCCGCCGCCGGATCTCGGAGCCACCGCCGACCACCCGCCCCAGCGTCGCGGCCAAGGCACGGATCGACGGACCGAACACGGCCACGACCGCAGCGCCTCTCCACCCGGCTGGTCCGGTCCAGGAGGTGGGCAGGGCAGGGAGGCGATGACTCGCACCACCGCCGGTCGACAGGCCGGCAAGGTAGGGCAGCACCCGGTCGTCGAGTGCCACCGATCGGCGCACTGGCACTCCGACCAGCACGAGCAGCAGGCCCACACCGGCAGCAGACCCCAGGAGAGCCCCAGCGGCCGCGCCGCTCACGCGAGCACCCGCTGCTCGACGGGCAGCCTGCCGATGCGCACCATCAAGCGGTAGGCAACCAGGCAGACGCCGGCCCCTCCCAGCAGGACGATGGCCCCGGTCAGGCTCGCGTAGCGACCGACGACGTCGCGCTGGAACGACATCAGCAGCAGGACCGCCCACGGGGCTGCGACGGCCAGCCGCGCCGCGTTGACCGTCCAGGACTGGCGCGCCTCGAGCTCGGAGCGGGTGCCCAGGTCGGCACGCAGGAAGCCGGACAGCGAACGCAGCAACGCCCCGAGGTCGCCGCCACCAACATCTCTGGCGACTCGAAGCGCCTCGACGACCCGGTCACCGACCGGGTCTGCCAGGTCGGCCTTGAGCGCGTCGAGGGCGGCTCCGAAGCGTCCGGTGCGCTGGTAGCGGTTCCCGAAGTCGTGAACACCGCACGTAGCTGGACAGGCCCGCGCTCACCGACCCGGGTGAGCGCTTCGGGCAGCGACAGCCCGGCGCGTACGCCGGAGGCCAGGTCGTCGACCACGTCGGGCCACACCTCTGCCCGCTCCCGCAGCGACCGGCGTGCGCGCCCCCGCATCAGCGCGACCGGCCCGTACGCGGCGAACCCGGCGAACACGACCGCAACGACAGCGACGCCGCTGACCGCGAGCATGATGACCCCGACGAACAGGCCCAGCCCTCCGCAAAGCCCGAGAAGTGCGCCAGGAGTCACCTGGTCCGCGCCGGCTCGGTGCAACAGCTCGGCCAGCCAGTTGCGGAGAGGAGTCTTCGAGCGTCGTGGCTCCGGAACCGGCGCACCGCGCAGCGCCAGCCAGACCAGAACAAGCCCGCAGCCCAGAAGCAGCCCCACCAGCGCGCCCATGTCACCAGTCCTCGGCGAGGACGGCGCCGATGTCGATGCCGGACCGCGCAAAACGCTCGGCGTGCGGAGGCTGACCGGCGCCGCGCAGCAGCCGACCCTGTTGGCGGTCAAACACCGTCTCGGTCTCGATCACGTCGGCCTCGACCCGGCCGGGCACTGCCACGATCTCCTCCACCCGTCGGACCCCGTCGGACCCCAGAGACAGGTGAACGACGAGGTCGACGGCGGCGGCAACTGTCGGGACGACGAAGCGCGAGCCGATGTTTTCACCGGCAAGCAGCGGAAGGGTGCAAGCCTTGACGAGAGCCTCGCGCGCGGAGTTGGCGTGCAGGCTGGCCATGCCGGGCAGACCGGCATTCAGTGCAAGGAGCAGGTCGAGGCATTCCTCGGCCCGAACCTCACCCACCACGATGCGGCTCGGCCGCATGCGCAAGGACTCCTTGACGAGGTGGCGGAGCCGTACCTCGCCGGTGCCCTCGAGACCGGCTTGTCGGGTTTGCAACGGGACCCAGTCGGGGTGGCTGAACCGCAGCACGTAGACAGATGTGTTGCACATAACGCCATAGGAGGCCGCACCATGCAGCAGACCACCGTCACCAGCAGCACAACCGGCCAGTCGATCACCCTGCCCGCCAAGGTTGCGAAGGGTCTGTCCCAGACCTCCGTTGACACGCTGGTGTCCGATGCGCACAACGCCCACCCGCTCAGCGTCGCCGTGGTCCGCGCGTTGAGCATCGAGAAGGTCTGACCGTTCGCACCGGGGGCGCCAACCAAGGGGCGCCTCATCGTCACGTAAGTGAGTGCCGACAGCCGACGTTTCGCATCGTCTGCCGTGCTCTTGTGCCCCGAGGACTGGTCACACCCCCCCGGTTGTCGCTGACGCACACTGATGGCATGCTCCCTCTCATGGTGAACAAGGGTCGGGGAAACTGGCTTGGCCGGGCGAAGCGTGCTGTACCAAGTTCTGGCGCATCTGCGCCCAAGAAGGCACCCCGCGTCAGCAAAGCCAGCGGCGGAAAGTTCAAGATGCCGAAGTTGCGGAAGCCCAAGTAGGTGCAGCCGAGCCCACAGCCGCGCTGGGGGGTCAGGCGGGCGGGGTCAAGTCCCGATGCGGCTAACCGGTCAGCGGCGCTGGCGGGCGCGTCGAGCGACTGACCATCAGCTCGAACGCCGCCAACAGCAGGTAGTTGGTCACCATCCCGACGACTTGGAAGGCGTCGTCATTGATGGTCACGGTGTCGGCCGAGCCGCCGGGGATGGGAACGGTCGCGGTCACGTCGCTGTTGGCGAGGACGGCGTACGGGTGGCCGTGCTGGATGCCCGACAGCGACCGCCAGACGCCGACCACGCTGCCGCCCACGCCGCCCAGGTTCTTGACGGCTGACAACTTCACCAGCTCGCCGACGACGCTCGGCTTTTGGCCCGCCCGCGACCAGTCGAGCCCGATGGCGTCGGCCTCCGCCCGGTAGATGGCTTGCCGAGCACGTTCACGCTCGGCTATCCGCTCCCGGTGCTCGCTGGGCATCCTAAATGCGGCGAAGTACTTGCCACGTTCCTTGAGGTCGAGCACCTCGAGCCGCAACGCCCGCTGCCGCCTAATGCGTCCGTCGTCCGGTTCGAGTAGCCAGACGGCCCAGAACGCAGATTCGAACACAGGGCGCATCAGCGTCCACGGCGCGCGCGGTGTCACGCCGTGATGCTCAAGGAGCGTCTGCAACGTGTGTAGGTGCTCCATGGCGTTGCCGAGGTGTGCTGAGGCGCCGATGTACACGCGTGGCCCGCCCGGCTGCGCCTCGTCCAGCGTTCGGGCCGTCAGAACCAGGTCACGCCGAGGCGGCTGGTCGTCTAGTTGCTGGACTTGGCGCTCCAGACGGTCGAGCGCGGCCCATCCGGCAGGCACCTTCCCGAGGTCCAGGCGGTCCGCAGCGTGGTCGAATGGCACGACGGCACTCTACGGCCGGATCGACGATGCTCGACCCGCTCGACGTCAGGTGTCACCTTTTGCCGGCGCGGGGCTTGCGGAAGTAGTCGGCAGGCGGCGCTGCCAGCGCGGGGCAGAAACGACACCCGTCGACCTCCACGCACGGCCGCTCGAAGATCAGGCACTCGGCGCCGCTGTCCGCCGACTGAGTGTCGCGGGCCGGCTGAGTGTCGCGCCACCGCGCCATCAGGACCACCGCGCCCGAGCAGCAGTCCGCGCCTGCGACGACCGGGCATCCGCCCGACGCTGCTCCGCGACCGGATCGGGCAACGCCAGCTGTCGCAGCAGCGCCGCCAACAGCGCCCGCGTTGCCCTCGCCTCGCCCAGCAGTGGGTTCGGGCGGTCCTGGCCTGCGCTACCTGGGACCAGAAGCGGCGCCTCGGCGAGCGCGACGTCGAGACGCTCGGCGTCGTCGGCGGTCCGGGACGCCTTGTCGAGCAGCAGCAGCTCGTCTCCACGCAGCTCGTACACCGCGACGGTCTCGCGCCACAACCGGGCACCCGCACGGCCGAGGTTGGTAGGTGGCCTAGGCCGTTTCGTCGTGGGCATCGGGTCATTCCTTCCTACTACTGGAAAACGGTGGGCGTCGGCACGCATAGCCCGAGGCTCTAGGCCGAACGGTGATCTCGCTGCCGGGGGCACGGGGCACTCCCGCACCCCTCCGAGGGTGCTCACAGCGGCGGCGTTGCTCGCCATTCAGCCTTCTCCTCAACTGAGGAGAAGGTTGACAAGCCCAGGGGAAGGGGCAGTCGGGGCTGTTGGCACATTGCGGCGCATCTACGCCCGCGACGGCGGCGCCATCCTCGGCCGCACCTTGCGGATGGTCCGCGGTTGGTCGGGGGTCATCGGTGCGCAGCCCGGTCGTCGGGGGTAGGAGGTTCCTTGGACCCCCCTCGCGGGCTTCGATCCCGGCGGTGTTCGCAGCCCTAGGTACTGGCACGCGCTGCGGGTGACGTTGACGCATCCGACGACCCCCGAGCTCATGCGTCGACGGGCTGTCGTTGCTGCTCGGCGTCGGCGTCGGCGTCGGCTGCCTGCATCTGCTTCGCGGTGTACAGGCCGGGCTCGGCGTGGTGCCGGTTCGCCAGCCAGAACTCGCGCCGCCAGGTTGGGTCGAGGCTGCCTGCGAGTTTGTCGAGGCGTAGCCAGTGGTAGTCCTCGCGGCGGGTGCGGCCGTCGACGACGGGCAGTAGCCCGAGGTCGCGGAGCACGTCGGCGTGCCCGAGCGCGTTGTCGAGGGCGACCAGGCTGGCGTCGAGTCGCTCCCATGCGTGGCGCAGGTCGAGGTCGCGGGCCAGGTCGCCGGGGTCGGGCGACCAGGGATGACCACCGCGGACGACGACGGCGCCGCCGGGGGTGCGGTGCTGCAGGATGCGCGGCTGGTTGATGCCCACCTCGTCGGCGGCGGTGTGGGCGGCGGCCAGCCGTTCGGTGACCGTGGGCCCGATCAGCTTCAACCAGCGGGCTTCGGTGACGGCGAGCAGCGCGGGCATCGCGTCGGCCTCGATGCGCGCGGCGGTGGCGTCGATGATCGCCAGCGCGGTGCGCTGTGTGGCCGTGTCGATCAGCGGTGTAGCGGTGGCGGTGGCATCGACCAGCTGGTCCGCGGTGACGTCGCCGGCCGCGAACGCTTCGCCCAGGTCGACGACCTGCTGCCGGGCTGAGGCGATGCGTTGCTGGGCGGTGTCGCGCAGTGTGGCCGCTGCCTGGCGGCGATCTAAGGCTTGGTGCCATTCGGGCCAGGTGATCTTTTGGCCGGTGTCGGCGGTGAACAGGCCGGCCCAGGCGACGAGGCTGGCTAGCTTGAGGTCGCTCGGGTTGCGGCGGGTGACGGTGTGGGATCCGGTGGCGCTCATGAGTTGGTGCTCCTTCTTGTCGGTTCGTGGGTGTGGGGGGTCAGCGGTTGAACATGCGGCGGCCGATGGCGGCCAGGTCGTCTTCGGTGTCTTCGGGTGGGTCGGGTGTGACCGCGGCGCGTTGCGCGTCGGTCCAGCCGGCGGCGAGCCGTTCGGCTTGGTTGTCGGCTTCGTCGCGGGCGTCGTCGTGTCGCCCTTGGGCGGCGATCGCTCCGACGCGGCGCACGGCGTCTGCCAACGCAGTGATCGACACGCCGGTCTGTTGGGCGGCGAGGGCGATGTCGTCGCTGTCGGGGCGGCGTCCGCGGGCGGCCCAGTGCAGCAGGTTGGGCAGCGGGTTGGATCGGTTCAGCGGTGTGCTCATGGTGTTGTCTCCTTGCGGTTGGGGGTCTGGTGGTTGGGGCCGTGGGTGCAGATCTCTCATGGTCGGTCCCTTCGGTCGGTGAGTTGGTTTTCACGCCGACGACGCCGAGCCGCGCTGCGTAGAACACGGTCACGTTGCCGGCGGCGGTGACGGTGAGTCGGCCAGCCGTTGGTGCGGTCACGGTCTGCTCGGACGCTCACTGGTCAGCCTCCCTTGGCGGCTTGCGGAGATGCGGTGGTAGCCGGTCGGCGTGCCGTTCGCAGAAGATGCCGGCCTTGGTGACGACGACCAGCTTCCGGCTCAGCTCGCGGCCGCAGCGTTTGCACCGCGGCTGGTCGTCGGCGGTGGTCACGGAAGTCACGAGATGGTCACCGCCCCGAGTTGGTCGCGGAGGAGTCGGCTGGTGTGCTCAGCGGCCGCCTGCTCGCGGGTCGGTGCCGGGTCGGTCGGTCCGAGGACGCACCAGAAGTTGACCGACTCGGTGGCGTCGGACAGGTCGCCGGTGCCGTCCATGTGGGCTGGGACGACTTGGCGTGGACGCTGGTCGAGTGGGCGGTCGTCACGGTCGAGGCCCGACGGCTCGGCGTATCGGTGCTCGACCTGCACGAGCCAGCCGGCCATGTCCCACACGTGGTGAAGGTCCGGCGCCTTGGGGTCGAGGTAGGCGACGCGCCAACCAGGCACGGCGCAAGGGCGGAAGTCGTAGTCGTCGTATTGGTAGCTGCAGCGGGTCATCTCGAACTCATCTCTGGTTGGGGTCGCTGCTGGTGCAGGAGGGGCGCGGCTGGTCTCGCAGGGCGCTCTCGGGTGGAGTTGCGTGTGCGCAACAGTGCAGGTCAGCGCGTTTTTGTGTAGGGTTGTGTAGGGTTTCCCAGGAGTTTCCATACAACTTCTCGTGTAGAAGTCCTGGACAACCCTGCACACCCTGCACTTTTAGCCCCTCCATGACCGGTTGCTGTCCTCGTCGGGGACCAGCGTTAGGCCGCGCCACTGGAACCCCTTACTGCTGCGCTTACTGCTGTAGCCGCGACATTCCATGGCTTCGCTGAACGCCTTGTTGGTCAGCTCGGTGGGCTCTCCCTCGCCCTTGGACCAGGCCACGAACGCCCGGTAGAGATCAGCGGAGCCGACCGCGCCGTGCCCCTCACACACGACGCTCTCATCGGCGAGGAACCGGGAGATGGTGTCTGAATCAAGTTGGTACTGGCGGGTTGCGGCGAGCACCGTCTCCGGCGGGTTGAGGCCGTTGCGCTGGTAGTCCTGCCACCCAGCCCACAGCCACGCCAGAACGGCGTCGGGGTTCCTCTTGAGGCGTTCCGGTAGTTCCCCGTCACGGTCGCCCTCAGGGACGGTGTTGTCGAACGGGACGGCCAAGATGCGCCGCCAGGTCGCCGGGTCATCCCCGCGCACCTTCGGCGTGTGGTTGGTGAGCATCACCAGGGTGTGCGACGGGTCGAACTGCACCGGGTTCCGGTACAGCAGCTTCGCGTTCACCGGGTCACCGCCGGTGAGCTTCTTCATTGTCGCCTCGTCCAGCTTCGCGCCTTCGGCGATCTCGGAGCAGAACGCGACCCGCGCCCCTTTGAGCCGCATCCGCTCCGGGGCGAGGTTGCCCGAATGCTTCGACTGCAGCAGGAGGTCGGGCGGAACCTCGATGCCGTAGTCGCCCAGGGCATACGCCACGGCGTCGCGAAGGGTGCCTTTCCCGTTGGCGCCCTGCCCGTACCAGATCAGCAGCACGTGCTCCCGGACAACCCCGAGCAGCGCCGAGCCGAGACTGCGTGCCAGGAACGCACGCATCTCGGGATCGGGCTGGGTTTCGGCGAGGAAGCGGTCGAACTCCTCCGAACACGCCGCCGGGTCGAACTGCGCCTCGGTGACCTTCGAGAGATGGTCGCTGGGGTTGCTAGCCGACGTGCTGCCCGCCTCAATGTCGACGGTCCCCGACTTGGTGTTCAGCAGGTACGGCGACGCGTCCAGACGAGCAGCCGACAGGGTGCACGGGTGCATGGTGGATGCCAGGTCGAGGACGCCGTTCATGCCGGCCGATGACTCGACCTTTCCGACGTCCTGCAGCATCGCCTTTCGGTCGTCAGACCCTAGGTTCGGCATCTCGGACAGGGCTGCCTTGATGAGCGCGACGACGGCGCGATGTTCTTTACCGTCGACACACTCAGCCCAGCGGGAGCGGTCCCAGTAATGCCAGCCGATCCCGTGCGCGAACAGCAGTTTCCCGCCGTAGGTGCCGGTGAACCGCTCGGCGAACCGGAGTTGGCCGCGGTGCTGTTCGGTGGCCTCCCCGGCGTGCCGGGCGAGTATCTCTTCGGCGGTCGTCATGCGGCCACCTGGCCCTTGCGGAGACCGGACCCGATGGTGCCCTCGGTGGCGTCCCCGATCTCCGCGACGGTGAGCCCCACCTCGATGCCCGCGTCGGTGAGCACGGCGACGGCCAACTGTTTGCCGATCTCACCGGCGGCGACCATATTCCCGGCCTTTACAGCAGCCCAATGCAGGCGGCTGTTGCGTTCCCCGGTGGGCGCTTCGAGCACTACCCGCACCAGCCCGGCCAGGCGGCCGGTGGCCACCCCTGGGCGGGTCCAGGGCGCGACAACGCCCTTCACCCACCCGGCGGGCTCCGCAGGGCGTAGGCGGGCCGCCAGCGGCTCAGGGAGCGGCGACGGGGGGTCGTTGAACCCCCCGTCGCCGGTCCACCGATATGGGCCCGATTGGCTCACCGACGGCGCGACGACGATGTATCCGCCGTCAGCCTTAGAGTCCACGCCCGGCCCGTACTTCCCGGCACCGGACAGCAGGTACCCGCCGGGGTGCCCGTACAGGAAGTGCAGCCCACCCGAGCCGGTCGACTGCATCAGCGTGCCCGGCAGCAGCCGATCCCGGTCGAGCCCCGACATCGTGACGTAGCCGGGGTCATCGGCGCCCGGCATCAGCCCGTCGAACGTCTTGATGTCGACGTCCACCACGGCCAGGCCGGAGACCGCCCCTGTGCGGACCGCGAGCATCCCGCGGGGGTGGCGGTGCAGCATCTCGGTGATCCGC
>JBBSMN010000073.1:0-12985 GCA_038233135.1 Propionibacteriales bacterium | reverse complement strand
GGGTGAGCCGGGCAGCGCGAGGTCCTCGCTGACCCGGGTGGCGATCTCCTCGCCGGTGATCAGGTCGGCGTACGAGGTCACCCGCTGCTGCGAGAAGAGACCCCCCTGGTAGGCGTCGGAGCTGTCCCCGGCCGGGGTGGAGACGAACAGCTGCGCCGTCGCGGCGTACTGCGGGGTCTGCAGCAAGCTGACCGTCGTCGCGGCGGCGATCGCGACCACGGTGGTGGCCACGATGAGCAGCCACCGTCGCCGCAGAATGCGGATGTAGTCGTGAAGCTCCACGATCACCTCTGTGTTAGGAGGACCTCACCCAATGTGAGAGGTTCTACCGCGCGGCACTGTACCCCCACATGACGTGCTGGTGCTGACACCGAACGTAACGCTTGCGGTGAGTCCCAGGTAGGCCAAACAGTCCATTCTGTAACAGCCAATGTGCGCAGAGTGGCGATCTTAGACAGAATGCGACACGTCCGGTACTGGGAGTGACGAGGCGCGGGGGCAGCGACATGAGCCTGGAGGCGTGGCGCCGGCACCGGGTACCCCTGGCTATGGCCTTCGACGCCGCCTCATGGGCGGTGGCGCTGGGGCTGTTTGCGGCGGTCCGCTTGGACCTGGCCAACGCGCCCGTGCGAGAGCTGGGTCTTTTGCGGGTGTGTGCTGTCGCGATCGCCGTGCATCTGGTGCTCGGCAGGCTCGTGCGCCTACACCAGGGCCGCCACGACGTGGGCAGTTTCGAGGAGATCCTGCTGCTCGGGGGGGTCGTCTTCTCGACCGGCCTCACCGTCACCATCGTCAACGCGATCATCCCCAACCAGTGGGTGCCGCGGACGGTGCCTGTGGTCGCGACCTTCCTCGCCCTGGTGCTGCAGGCGTGGGGTCGGGCCGTCTGGCGGCGTCTGCGCGAGCGTGACACTGAACAGCACGACCGCAGCGATGCGATTCCCACGTTGATCATGGGCGCGGGGGACGCGGGCCGCGAGCTGCTGCACTCCATGCTCCGCGACCCAAAGGGCCGCTACCGGCCGGTCGGCTTCCTCGACGACGACCTGCGCAAGCGGCACCGCCGGTTGCGCGGTCTGCCCGTCCTCGGGACGGCCGAGGACCTGGCCCAGGCTGTCCGTACCACGAATGCAGAGTTGCTCGTGCTCGCGATGCCGAGCACCGGTGCCGGGGTGGTCCGGCGGATGAGCAGGCGTGCGCAGGACGTCGGCGTCGAGGCAAAGGTGCTGCCCGGCATTAGTGAGCTGTTCGACGGGCGGGTCGGGGTCGGCGACATCCGCGACATCAACGTCAGCGACCTTCTCGGCCGCCACCAGATCGACACCGACGTGGCGGCCATCGCGGGCTACCTGACCGGCAAGCGGGTGCTGGTCACCGGTGCCGGTGGGTCGATCGGCTCGGAGCTCTGCCGCCAGATCCAGCGCTACGGCCCGGCCGAGGTCATCATGCTCGACCGAGACGAGTCGGCGCTGCACGCGGTGCAGCTGTCCATCCGGGGTCGTGCACTGCTCGACTCCGACGAAACGGTGCTCGGCGACATCCGGGACAGCCAGTTCCTGACTTGGCTCTTTCGTGTACGCCGCCCGCAGGTGGTCTTCCATGCGGCGGCGCTCAAGCACCTGCCGATGCTGGAGCACTACCCCGGTGAGGCCGTCAAGACCAACGTCTGGGGAACGCAGACCGTGCTGTCCGTCGCGAGAGCGGTCGGCGTCGAACGGTTCGTGAACATCTCGACCGACAAGGCGGCGAACCCGTGCAGCGTGCTCGGCTACAGCAAGCGGATCGCCGAGGGGCTGACCGCGGCAGCGGCGGCGGAGACCACCGGCACGTTCCTGTCCGTCCGCTTCGGGAACGTTCTGGGTAGCCGGGGCTCGGTGCTCACTGCGTTCGCGGCGCAGATCGAGGCCGGCGGTCCGGTGACCGTCACGGATCCCAATGTCACACGCTACTTCATGACCGTGCAGGAGGCGGTGGAACTGGTGATCCAGGCTGCCGCCATCGGACGAGATGGCGAGGCACTGATCTTGGACATGGGCCGGGCGGTGCGGATCGCCGACGTTGCTCAGCAGCTCATCGATCTGTCCCGTAGTTCAGCGCGCATCGTTTTCACGGGACTGCGCTCGGGCGAGAAGCTGCATGAAGACCTGTTCGGCGACGACGAACCTGACAACAGACCCGTCCACCCGAAGGTGTCTCACGTCCGGGTCCCCCGCATCGACGAAGCCGAACTTGTTCAGTTGCAACTGGACGGCGACGACGAGCTCAAGCAGGCGATGCATCATATCTGCCACCGAGCGCTTGCTGTGCCCTCACGGCTGCCGGTGCAGCGGGGACATCCAGCACCGTATTCGAACCGGTGAGGTGCTCTCCACGCGTATCCCGGCAGTTGGATCCTCCACGTCATCGGGGGCTTCTACCTTTGGCGGTGCAGTCAAAGTCATCCGTGACCTACGGGACGTCGGCGTGACCGACCTGTTGGGCCAGCACCAGATCGAGACCGACATCGACGTGATCGCCGGTTACCTACCGGCAATCGCGTGCTGGTGACCGGTGCGGGCGGTTCTATCGCCTCCCCACTGTGCCGACAGATCCACCGCTTCGCGCCGGCCGAGCTCATCATGCTGGACTGCGACAGGTTGGCGCTACACGCGGTGCAGCTCTCGATCGAGGGACCGGCGCTGCTCGCCTGACCGGACAGCAGCTGGGGTCGAGCGCATCGTCAACATCTCCACCGACAAGACCGCCAACCCGTGCAGCGTGCTGGGCTACAGCAAGCGTTTTGGCCGAGGGGCTCACCGCCGTCAGGGGCCCGCGAGGCTTCCCGGCACCTATCTGAGCATCCGCTTCGGCAACATGCTCGGCAGAGGGGTTCGGTATTCACCCGGCTTCGCCGTGCAGATCGTCGGCGGCGGTCCAGTCACGGTAACCGACCCGTCGGTGCCCCAGTACTTCATGACCATCGAGGAGGCGTACCAGCTGGTGATCCAGGCCGCCGCGATCGGTCGCCGCGGTGAGGCACTCGTCCTCGACATGGGGGAGAGCCGGTACACCGGCTGGCGCCGCGGGCAGGAGTTCGTTCGGGGAGGGCGAGCCGGACGACCGGCCTGTGCACCACCTCATCTCGCACTACCCCTGCCGCCTCTCGCCGCCCTCGAGGCGCTCGCGATCGACCCGTGGCCGTTGATGCCGGACGCCGCCACGGCTATGCAAACGATGTGCCGATCCATGGGGCCCACCGTTTGTCGCTGGGACATCCCGCGGCCGGCCAGACGACGCACTGAGCTCGGGAGGAGCAGACCTGTCGTGGCTCAGCCGGCGAGCTGCAGGAGCTCACGCGCGGCGGATGGTCGCAGCGACGGACGCGCAGAGACGCCGGTGCGCTGGCCAGCGGCGACGTAGAGCTGCAGCCACGTGCCCGCGACCACGACCGTGGCGATGACGACGAGGGCCCGCACCCCCCCGAGCGCGACGGCCACGCCACCCCCCGAGACCCGCAGCGCCAGCGAGCCGGTCAGCACGGTCGCCACCACCCGTTCGTGCCCGGTCATGGCGAGCAGTGGCGTGCACAAGCCCGTTGCGACGTTGACCAGGGCCCCCAGGGCGAGCCATCTCAACAGCGACGACCCGGCCGCGAAGCCGCCTCCGAAGAGGACGTCGAGCACCACACCGGGCCATCCGAGGCAGACCACCAGGAGGGGGGCGCACGCGGCCAGGGCCGCAGTTCCGGCGCTCTTGACGACCCGCTGTGCGGTCCTGGTGTCGCACCGACCATGCGCTCGGGCGATGGCCGGGCTCGCGACGACTTGGACAGCGGCGAGCGGCGCGACGAGGGCCACCGACACCCGGTTGGCCGCGCTCAGAAGGGACAGGTCGCCGGCGGAGAGGAACGGCGCCGCGATCCACAGCTCGACGCTGACACCCGCGTACGCGACCGCCTGAATCCACGCGAAGCGCCAGCTCCGCCGCACGGCGTCGATCACGTCCCGTACCGGCGGCAGGCGGGTCTCGAGATCGCGACCCGCGGTGTACGCCGCGACCACCGCCCACGGCAGCTGTGCGAGCACTACCACCGACAGAACGGTCGGCAGCGACACGTCCGCCGCGACGAGGTCAAGCCCTCCCAGGACCACCGCCTGTGTGGTGAGAGCCAGCGGCCCACCTAACGGCCCGTCCAGCAGGCTGGCCGGACGGTGGCGCCCGCGGCCGCGCAGCAGGCTGGACCAGAGACGCTGGTTCGCCACGACCACCACGAGGCCACCGGTGGAGGCACCGACCACCAGTCGGGTGAGCGGGCCGCCGCCTCCCACCGCTGCCGCGATCACACCGGTCAGCAGCCCGGCCGCCGGTACGAGGGTCACCGCCACCAGACGCGACCGTCCGAGCAACGCTCCTACCGCCTCGCGGTCGTGTCGCCGCGCGGCCGTGTCCCGGAGACCGAACCGGTGCGTCCCGAGCAAGGCCACCTGCCCGATGAGCGAGGTGGCGGTCACGATGGAGACGAAGGCGCCGAAACCGGTGAGGCCGAGAAGCCTCGCAGTCTCCACATTGACCACCACGTAGCCGGCGGTGGACACCACGAACGCGGCCCACTGCTCGACGACGGCCCCGCCGAGACTACGAGCCGACGCCCGCGATTCGCCGCTCCCCGGCGAGGGTGCGCTCATTGTCGGCTAGTCACAGGGGAGAGGTCGGGGGCGCCCGCAGCGCCCCCCTCGCCTGGGGCGTCACGCGTCCGGCCGTACACCTCGGCCCAGCCGAGCCCCACCAGCAGCGAGACCGTCAACGAGAAGAAGCCCGGGTAGAACTGGAGCGCGAAAAGCGACCCGAGACCCGCCAGGTACAACAGCCGGGCATCGTCGTCCCCAGCGCGTCCGGCCAATCGCCACAACGGCAGCAGGTAGAGCACGACGAGGACGAGAACTCCTATGAGCACCCCGCTGAACAGGAGCGCGGCCAGGACGTGGTTGTGCAGTTCGGTCGACTCACCGGTGGAGCGCTGCACGGCCTGGAGCCAAGTGTCCCGGCTCTGGCCGTACAAGGCGTCGGCCAGTCCGCTGCGAGTGAGCAGTCGGAGCGCGGTCTCGTTAAGGTCGAGCCGAAGGAAGACGTTGTTCTCGAACGTCGACTGGCCCACCACCGACGACACCACCGAGGCGTCAGAGAACCGTTGGACGACCCAGTCGACCAGGAGCGGCGTGCACAGCACCGCGAGTACGGCTGCCCGGAGCACGACCGCCGATCGGACCGCGGACACCAACAGCCAGGCGAGGCTGACGACCAGCCACGCCAGCAGTCCGGTGCGGGACTGGCTGATGAGGACGGACAGGTTGACCAAGACGGCGGCGGTCCACCAGAACGGCCGCGACAGGTCGTGCCGACGCACCAGCAGGTACGCCCATGCCAGGCCGGACAGGATGGCCAGCTCACCGAAGCTCCTGGGCACGCCTGCGGTCTTCGGGAAGGGGATGGTGATGCCCAGCTCGCGGCTCGGCCGTAGCTCCTCGAAGATGGCGACGCCGGTCACGGCGATCGCGATCATCATGCAGCACAGTGCGAGGTAGCCGAGCAGGAACGCGTGCACCACCCGAGACGCCGAGACGCCGGCCAGCCGAACCCAGAGGAAGACGCTCAGACTGAGCGTCACCGCGAGTGCTCGGCCGGCGGCGTACTGCACCTCGCTCCAGTCCTCGGTCGCGTACACCTTCACCAGCTCCGCCCCGACCACCAGAGAACCGAAGGCCAGCAGCAGGCCACTCGTACGGGCCACCGGCGGCGGCAATGGCACCCGCGCGCAGCTCACGGCGAAGGACACCAGGAGCAGGGTGGACGCCGACGAGACGAGGAGCAGACCGACCAGCCCGGCGGTGGGACGCGGCAGCAGAGGAAGCAGCGCCGCGAACCCCAACAGCGGTGCGACCTGCACAGCTGACCGAGAACCGGCCGGAACTGTGCTCATTGCGGCCGCCTCAGGCGGTGCAGGACGGCGAGGTGCCGCAGCACCAGACGTGGTTGCCGTCGGTACTGAGCGCCGCGACGAACCAGGTAGCGCACCTGGAGGACCAGGTGTCTGGCCCGCACCCTCCACACGAGCCACGCGACCCGTCTCCTCGGCACTCCCGTCGCGTAGTGCGCCTGGTACCCAGCGGCAGCCAGGTGTTCCCCCATGAGGTGCTCGACGACGGTACCGTCGTCCGGCGACAGCTCCTGCCGCCACGCCGAGGCCCGCTCGGACAGCGTCCGATGTTCCGCCAGCGGGTGCAGGGCTGTCTCGACAACGCCCACGGAGAACGGCACCGACGTCGTTTCTGATGCCGGACTCCCGAACACGCGCACCAGACCGGCTACGGCGGCATCCGGGCCGGCGACCAGCTCCTCGTAGCGGAGGGTCACGACGGAGCCCGGGTGCTCTGACTCCAGCCGCCCGACGGCGTCGAGCTGTCTGGTCCACTGCCGGGCCGACCAGACCAGGTCGTCCCGCCCCATCGTCTCCCCGACCGCGTACGCCTTGCCGGTACGCATGAGCGAGCTGACCACCGCTCGGCCGTCGCGCAGACAGTGCAGGAAGGTGGTGCCTGGTGACAGGGCCAGGATGGAGTCGCCGAAGGCGGCAGCCCGGCCGAGCTTCAGCAGCACTCGCTCTGTGCACCCGCCGCGACGTCGCTCGTAGGCGTCGACGACCAGCGTCAACAGCTCCACCACGCCTACCCCGTCCTGCAGCGCGATCTGCCTCAGGTCCCTCTGTTCCAGGCCGAGACTGGTGACCAGCTGACGGTCCGACTCCAGCAAGCGATGTCTGTGGACGGAGTCGGTCCGGCGCAGTCGGCTGTCGCCCAGGGTCAGCAGGAACTCCGGGAGGCGGAACTCGGGGACGACGAGCACATGGGGGAAGGTCTCCGCCACCAGCCTAGCCACGTGGGTGGAGCCCGACCGCGGCGCGTAGGTCAAAAAGTCCAGACGCCGAGAAGGGACGTCGGACGGCGTGGTCACGACGGCACCCCCGCGCGGTCATAGCCCAGCGCTGCGGCCGGCTCGGCAACGACCGACCAGACCTCGTCGATCATGCGTGCCGGCCACTCCCGCCAGGCTCCGCTGCTTGGCTCGAAACCGCTGCTCGAGCGCGTACGGGTTGCCTCCGCACCGAAGTCGTGTACGTGGGCGCCGAAATCGAGCATCTCTGCCGACCAGGAGACGCCGAGATGGTCGGTGATGGCTCGGGAGGCCACTGTCGGGTCAGCACACAGGTCCTCGTAGCGCAACGTGAGGAAGGCAGGGGAGGATCTCCGGCCCAGCAGCAGGGACGTATTGTCCGACCAGTACCGCGCCGCCGCCACCCTCGCGTCCTCATCGCCCTGCCGGGCGATCGAGACCGGGTCGTGCCACACCGTCCCCCCTTTCGTGTGGCTGTGCACCTGGTCCAGCGGGTGTCGGTGCAGGCACACGAAGCGGGCATGGGGAAAGAGACGCTCCAGCAGCGTGAGGTGCTCGACGTACGCCGGTGACTTGTCGGCCCACATCGGCTTGCCGCAGGAGCGGGCGTAGTTGCCGAAGAAGTACGCCGCCGACGCGCTGAGCCGGCCCTCCACGTGGCGCTCGTCGAACCCCATCGCGGCCAGCCCCCGCAGCGAGCGCTCGTCGCTCAGCACAGCGGCGAGGCTGGGTACGAAGTCGGACTCGGGCGGACACGCGACCAGCGGGTGGCTGTCTACCACGTAGCGCAGCAGCGTCGTGCCCGACCGGTACAGGCCGAGCAGGAATATGCCATCCGACTCTGTCGGCTGCTCGGCAGCCGGCACGATCCGCACCGTCGAGCGGCGCCGCACGAGGTCGACGTAGACCTGGCGAGCCAGTTCACCGACGCTCACCGCAGCCTCCTCCTCACGCCGACCCGATCATGTCCGGGGAGCTGGTTCCCGATCGGCCGCGATGCTGCGGACGGTCCGCACCAGGACGCCCAGGTCGGACCGCCAGGTGGCTGCCCGGGCGTAGTCGAGGCTCATGGCTGCCTTGCGCGGCATGATCTCGCGGAGATAGGTCTGCTCCGGGTCGGCGCTGTGGGCCAGGATGTCCGCCTCGTGCAGGAAGCTCAACGAGGCGGGATCGGTGAGACCGGGACGGTAGCGCAGCAGCGGTGCGTACAGCTCGGGACGCATGTGCACGTACTGCGGTACCTCCGGTCGAGGTCCGACGAGGCTCATCTCGGCGCGCAGGACGTTGACCAGCTGGGGCACTTCGTCGATGCGGGTGGCTCGCAGCCATCGCCCGGTGCGCGTGATCCGCGGGTCCGCCCCGATCGTGATTGCGGGGCCGGCTGTTCGCGCGGACATCGTACGCAGCTTGAGCAGCTCGAACTCGGCCCCGTACTGGCCTACCCGGCGCTGGCGGAACAGCACCGGGAGCCCAGAGTCGAGGATGATCGACAGCGCCGCAGCCAGCAGCAACGGCGCACCGAGCACCAGCCCCGCCGCGGCGACCACGACGTCGAGGCAGCGTCTCACGCGGCCCTCCGGTGCAGGCTCGCCTGCAGTGTGGCGGACACGAGATCGATCTGTGCCTCGGTGATGTCCGGGAAGAGCGGTAGCGACAGAACGTGCTCGCCCATGCGGGTAGCCGTGGCCAGGTGGTCGCACCGCTCGGGCAGGTGGCCACGCATGAAGCCCTGCCGGTGCAGCGGCCGGTAGTGGACGCTGCACGTGATCCCGTGGTGTCGCAGCTCGTCGACCAGCGCGTCCCGGTCCCGCTCCACCTCCACGACGTAGAGGTGGTGGGCCGAGTGCCGCTCGGCGTGCGTGACCAGGCGGCGCAGGCCGGGCGCCTCGGCCAGGCGCTGGTCGTAGGCCGCCGCGGCGCGTGCCCGGTCGGCCCGCATGCGCTCCGCTCGCCGCAGCTGCACCGTGCCGAGGGCGGCAGAGGTGTCGGGAAGGTTGTACTTGTGGCCGAGTCGGGCCACGTCGTAGTCCCACGAGCCCCGTCGGTCGAACCGCGTCCAGGCGCCACGGCTCATGCCGTGCAGGCTCAGGCTGCGCACGAGCTCGGCCCGGTCGCCGTCGTCGGTGGTGACCATCCCGCCCTCTCCGGTGGTCATGGTCTTGTTGGCGTAGAAGGAGAAGCACGTCGCCTCCGACAGGGACCCGACCGGGCGCTCCCGGTAGGCCGCGGGGAACGCGTGCGCCGCGTCCTCGATCACTGCGATGCCGTACCGGCCGGCCAGGGCACGGACCGCTTCCATGTCACACGGTTGGCCGCCGTAGTGCATGGGCATGATCGCGGCAGTGTGCTTGCTAACCGCGGCGCCGGCCGCTTCCACGTCTATGGTGAGGTCGTCCGGGCGCACGTCGATCAGGACGGGTCTGGCACCGACGTGCAGCACCACCTCGGCGGCCGAGACGAAGGTCAGCGCGGGCACCAGCACCTCGTCTCCTGGGCCGACGCCCCAGGCGCGAAGGGCCAGGTGCAGGGCGGCCGTGCACGAGTTGACCGCCACCGCGTGGGCAGCCCCGACGGCGGCCGCGAAAGACTCCTCGAAACGGCGGACGACCGAGCCGCTGGTCAGCCAGCCGGAGCGCAGGACATCGAGGACGGCGGCCTCCTCCTCCGGGCCGATTCTCGGCCGGAAGAACGGGACGGTCGTCTCCCTCACCTCGACCTCCCGATTGCTCCCTCGGGCCGGTCGCTCGCGAGGCTGCGTTGCAGCAGGACCATTTCCCGGCCGCGGTCGTCCCACCGCGGGCCTGGCTCGAAGCCCAGCCGGCGGTAGAAGGTGAGCACCCCGTCGTTGTCGAGTGCTGGGGTGCGCACGTACACGCGGTCACAGCCGGCCTCGGCCGCCCGCCGAGCGAACTCCGTGACCAGCTGCTGCCCCACACCCAATCGTCGGACGCCGGGATCGACGGCCAGCGACGCGAGCTCACCTGCTCGCTCGGGCACCCGGACGCCGCGCTCGCGGGTGGCGGCGTACGCCCAGGCGAGCCGCACCGCAAGGCCCGGACGACGCGCCAGCGCCGGCAGCACGTCTCGAGCGAGTGACCGGCGGGAGCCGAGGAGGTCGCGGTAGAGGCTGTGCGGACGGAACGACCCTGCCGCGACGCCGACGAGGTCGCGGTCCGCGTACGCCACGAGGACGGCACCGGACACGGACCGCATGATCGTGCGGTAGTAGGAGGCCAGGAACCGCGGACCCAGGCTGGTCAGGAACGAGGAGCCGAAGGCCGCGGCGTGCAGAGCCACGATCCGACCCAGCTCGCTGTCGTCGGCGGCCCGGATCTCAGGCGGCACGGGAACCACTCCGCAGCGACTGGTACAGGCGCAGGTAGCTCGTGGCCATCGCCGTCTCCGAGTACCTCGCCTCGTAGCGTGCTCTCGCGGCCGTCTCCAGCTCCGCGCGTCGCTCGGGTCGGGTCAGCAGCTCGGCGACGGCACGGCCGATCGCGACGGGGTCACCGGTCGGTACCAGCACGGCTGCTCCGTCGGCTGCCTCCACGTTGCCGGGGATGTCCGTCGTGACGATGGCGCGACCCGCGGCCAGCGCCTCCAGCAACGCGATCGAGAGCCCTTCGCGGTAGGTGGGCAGGACGACGACATCGGCAGCGGCGACCAGGTCGGCGACGTCTCTGCGGAACCCGGTGAAGACCACGTGGTCGGACAGCCCGCGAGCCCGGGCCACCTCCTCCAGCGCGCTACGCATGGGACCGTCACCCACCACCAGGCAGGCCGGGTGCATTTCGTGCGCGGCGAGGTACTCCAGGCTGTGCAGCAGGACGTCTAGCGCCTTGGAGGGGACCAACCGGCCGTGACACACCAGAACCGCCTGGGTCGCGGCAAGCCCGAGCTCGGCTCGTACTGCGACGGGATCGCGTGCAGATCCCGAACGCGGGTCGGGGATGCCGTTGGGGATGTGCACCAGCTTGCGTGCCGGAAAGGCCCGGACGTTGGCCAGGGCCTCGACCTGATAGCGGCCGACCGTAACCACGGCGTCACAGGCTCGCGCGGCCACCACCTCCGCCACGGTCGCCGCCGCCTTCAGCGGGCGCGCCGTGCCGCGGTGGTAGGCAAAGCCGTGGACGGTGTGTACGACCGTCTGGGTGTTGGCTGTGGCGGCTGCGAGCCGGCCGATGACCCCCGCCTTGCTGGTGTGCGTGTGAACGAGGTCATAGGCCGTCCTCCGCATAAAGCGGGTCAGCGCGATCAGGCCGGCGATGTCGCGTACCGGGTCCACCTGGCGGACAATGACGTCGAGGTCGACCGGGCGGAGGCCGGTGCCCTCCAGCTCGCCGCGAAACCGGTCGTCCGAGGTGAGCACGTCGACGTCGTACCCCGCGTCCACAGCGGCGCTTCCCAGTGCGCGGATGATCTTGGCCCCGCCGCCGAACGCCGAGTCTCCGACCACGTGCAGGAGCCGAGAGCCGGCCTGGTTCCGCTGCACTTGCCTCTTCCTCCGGGCTCGATATAACGCAAAAGAGTCGCTTGCACACGCTATGGTACTGCCGCCGCCTGGGTTGAGCACCCTCGACCGGTGAAGGTGATCTGTCGAAGGGGGGACTGAGCGAATCGGCGGTGCGCAAGGACGACTGGGAACGCCGGAGTCCGGGGGCGGTGAGCTTGAGCTGCCGCGCCCGACCTTCGTCCGACGGCACAAGGCGCTGACCGCCCTGTTGATCGTCGTGCTCGTAGCCGTGCTCGCCGGCGGCGGCTTCCGAGTAGGTGCCTGAACGGCAAGCTGTCCGACATCGCCCGCTTTTCGCTCCAGGGCTGCCGGAGGTGGGCCGGCCCCGCCAGCTCCAGCGGGTACGACTCGGTCACCGTGCTGCTGGCCGGCGTCGACGCCTGGCCAGGTACTGGCGTCCCAGCGGCTCTGCAGGTCGGCACCGGGGAGCCGTGCATGGGCCGCTCCGACACCATCATGGTGCTGCACGTCGTCGCCGACTGGTCCGCGGCGTACCTCATCTCGATCCCGCGCAACCCCCACGTGGGGAAACGAAGGGGCCGGCCAACGTGGGGGCAGGAACCGGTCGATGCGGACCTGGCCGGCTTCGGGCCTCGGCGCACAGCGCCTCGCAGGTGTGCGGTCCCTCGCGGTGGCCGCGGTGTTGAGACCGGCCGGACAGCGGTCGGACGCCGTACCTGGATCCTCGCCGGGAGCGCGTGCTCGTGTGCGACGTGATGACCGGTCGGGGCCAGGCAGGCGATGTCGACCTTCACGTCACACCTGGTGTGCGGAGGACCAGCGGGCGCTCGGCTGAGGTCAGCGCGTGCACCTGACCGTGGTTGCCGGGGACATGGAGGGCGTGCGTCTGATTGCATCGGACCGTGAGCGACCCACTGCGCATCCTCGTCATCTGCACCGGCAACATCTGCCGCTCCCCGCTGGCCGAGCGGCTGCTGCAGCAGCGTCTGCACGGCCGGGCCGTAGTTGCCAGCGCCGGCGTTCGTGGCCTTCCGTCGCAGCCCATGGATCCCTCCGCCGCGGCTCAGCTGCAGCGGCTGGGTGGAGATCCGACGGGTTTTCTCTCCCACCGACTGGTCGATGGTGACGTCGCCACCGCCGACCTGGTCATCACCATGACGCGGGCACACCGGTCGGCGGTGCTCGCCCTCGAGCCACGAGCGCTGCGTCGTACCTTCACCCTGCGCGAGCTGGCGCACCTGCTGGAGCAAGACGGTGCAAGGTTCGACCCGTCCTCGACGATCACGCGGCTGGCCAGCGAGCGGAGCGGCGCACCCCTGGACGACTATGACATCGCCGACCCCATCGGTGGGTCCGAGCAGCTGCACGCCGAGGTGGCCGACCAGATCGCCGCATGCGTCGACGTCGTCGCCGCCGCGATAACCCGCGGATGGTGTGACCAAAACCCGCGGATGGTCTGACTAAAACCCGCGGATGGTCGTCCCCGGGGCGGGGGGCCCGCCGAGGGTGTTGATCATCCCGGCGCCGACGGTGACCCCGGTGGTCTCGTCGACGAGGATGAACGACCCGGTGGCGCGGTTCTTG
>JBBSMN010000072.1:0-13144 GCA_038233135.1 Propionibacteriales bacterium | reverse complement strand
GCAGACCGCCGCCGTGGCCGGGCAGCTGGGGTCGGTCGGGTCGGGTCGCAATGCCTTGGCGGCGAGCGCACGGACCTTGCCGGGGGTGTCGGCACCCTCGAGCGTGGTGAGGTCGACCATCGAGATGGCCAGGTCGAGGGCATACGCCTTGGCGGTGGTCTTGATCGAGCGGGTCGCGAGGGTGGCGGCGCGGCCCTCGGCGCCGACCTGGTCGACGCCGGGCAGCCCGGACAGGAACCGGCGCAGCGCGGACTCCGATCCGGTGGCCTCTGGCAACAGCGTCGTCACGTCCGCAGTCTAGGAGTCCCGGTGACAGCTCTCGCTAGAGGCGGAGGTGGGCGGCGAGGTCAGTCTTGATCGCGTCGAGGCGGCCGGCGGCCGCGATCCGGGCTGCCTGCACTGTCTCGGTGATGTCCCCGGTGCCGTCGGTGTCGCGCTCCACCGGCACCACCACCTCCAGGTAGGCCTTGAGCTTGGGCTCGGTGCCCGACGGTCGCACCACCACCCGACCGCGCTCGGCCAGCATGAGCCGCATCCCGTCGGTCGGCGCCAGGCCGGTCGTCTCTACCGAGCCGTCCGCCAGGTCGTCAACCCGCTGCACGACCAACCCGCCCAGCACCTGCGGCGGCTCAGCCCGCAGCCGCGTCATCGCGTCCGAGATCAAGGACAGGTCATGCACACGTACGGAGAGCATGTCGGTGGCGTGCAGCCCGTGTCGGGCGGCGATCTCGTCGAGCCGGTCGACCAATGTATGGCCGTCGGCGGCCAACCGGGCGGCGAGGTCGCAGATCAGCAAGGTCGCGCTGATGCCGTCCTTGTCGCGCACCAGGTCGGGCGCGACGCAGTAGCCCAGCGCCTCCTCGTAGGCATAGGCGAGCCCGTCGACCTTGGTCAGCCACTTGAAACCGGTCAGCGTCTCCTCGTGGCGGACCGCGGCACCGGTGTCTGCGTGTTCGGTCACCAGCCGGCCAAGCAGCGAGCTGGAGACGATTGTGGCGGCGTACGCCCCGTGGCGTCCCGAGGCCAGCACGGCGTCGGCCAGCAGCACGCCGACCTCGTCGCCGTGCAGCAGCCGCCAGTGCCCCGGGATCAGCCGGTCAGGCACCGCGACGGCGCAGCGGTCGGCGTCGGGATCGTTGGCGACCACCAGATCTGCGTCGACCTTCGCCGCCAACGCGAGCGCGAGGTCCATCGCGCCGGGCTCCTCGGGGTTGGGGAACGCCACGGTGGGAAAGTCGGGGTCCGGCTCGGACTGCTCGGGCACGACGTGCCGGTCGGCGAACCCGGCCCGGTCGAGCACCTCGTCGACGACGGCGGACCCGACCCCGTGCAACGAGGTATGCACCAGCCGCAACGTCCGGGGACCACCGGCGACCAGGTCGAGCACCGCGTCGACATAACCGGCGCGCACCTCGTCACCCAGTCGCACATACTCCTGCGAGCGGGGGAGTGTGGCGATCGACCCCGCCGCGACCCGGTCGATCGCGGAGGCGATCTGCTCGTCGGCCGGCGGCACGATCAGGCTGCCGTCGCCGAGGTAGACCTTGTAGCCGTTGTCCTGCGGCGGGTTGTGTGACGCCGTGACCATCACCCCGGCGTTACAGTCGTGGGCACATATCGCGTATGCCAGCACCGGTGTCGGCAGCGGGTCGGGCAGCAGCAGCGCCTCGCCTCCGGCGCCCTGGATGATCTCGGCGGTGTCCGCAGCGAATCGCGCGGACCCGTGTCGGGCGTCGAAGCCGACGACCACCCGCGGAGGCCGGTCCCCGGTGTCGTCATGCCCGAGCAGGTAGGCGATCAGGCCCGCGGCCGCTTGCGTCACGACCACCCGATTCATCCGGTTCGGCCCGGCCCCGAGCGCGCCGCGCAGTCCGGCAGTGCCGAAGACCAACCGCCCGGAGAAGCGGTCTGCCAGGTCGGCACGTGCGTCACCATCGGCACTCTCGACGGCATCAATGAGCTGTGTGAGCTCGTCCCGGGTCACCGGGTCGGGGTCGTCGGCGAGCCAGGCACGGGCGAGCTGCAGCAGCGCGCCGGGCGCGTGGACGTCGAGGGCTGGCCGGTCGGCTCCATCGGTGGCCATCGGGCCGCCCACCAGCCCGACCTCCGCGGCGTCCTCGGCCCGCTCGGGAGTGTCGGTGGCAAAGGTCTCCGCGTCGTCGACGGGGTGATAACCGATCGCCCGCCCCGGGGCCAGATCCCACCAGCCGCGGGTGTTTGCGGAGACGCCGTACAGCACTCGGTGCCGGCCACCCAGGTCATCGTCTGCGAGCAGACAGGCGTGCACCAGCCGGACCGCGTCGGCCGGTGACAGCCATGAGGAGAGCTGGCGCAGGGTCGTCGGGCGGTCCAGGAAGCTGCCGATACGCAGTGCGAACGTGTCGATGCCGTGTCGGTCGGCGGCCCGTTGCAGCAGCGCCTCGGCCGCCACCTTGGCCACGCCGTAGTTGCTGTCCGGCCGCGGTGTCACGTCGACCCGCAGCAGCCCGCCGTCGAGGTCGTCGCGGCGGTGCAGTCCGACCGCGTGGTTGGAGCTGGCATAGACCAGGCGGCCGACGCCGTGCCGGACCATCGCATCCAGCAACCCCGCGGTGGTGTGCACATGCGACTCCAGGCAGGCTGGCAGGGCGTCCTCGGTCGGGTTGCTTGCCAGATGCACGACGGCGTCGACGTTGCGTACGGCCGACTCTGTGACTACATCGTCGAGCAGGTCGCCGCGCTGCCAGGAGATGCCGGCCGCGGCCAGGTCGGCCGGCTGCTCGACCAGGTCGAGGCCATGCACGCGCCACCCGAGGTCGTTAAGCCCGATGCTGACGCTGCGACCGATCGAGCCGGCCGCTCCGGTGACCAAGACGTCCATGGGGCGACTCTGCCCGACTCAGCCGGTGGTGACTGGTGCGGGGTCGGAGTCGTTGCGGTTGCCGGTCCGTCCGGTGCGGACTAGCCGCCGCCCACCGGTGAGCCAGAGCACCACGGCGAACACCGCAGCGCCGGTGAGCACGATCATCGTGCCGGACGGCACATCCAGGTGATAGCTGAGGTTCATGCCGACGAAGCCGCTGGCCGCGCCGATCAGGCTGGATAGCCACAGCATCCTGGAGAAGCGGCTGGTGAGCATCCGGGCGACCACGGCCGGGATCACCAGCGTTGCCGCGACCAGCGTGACGCCGATGACGGTCAGCGTCGCCAGGATGGCCAGCGACAGCACCAGCATGAGCAGCGCGTCGGTACGGGCCACCCGCACGCCGCTGACGTCGGCGACCTCGGGGTCGAACGTCGCGAACAGCAGCGCCCGGTAGTTAACCGCGATCACCACCGCGGTGATCACGGTGATCGCCGCCAGCGCCCACACATCGGCAGCCGACACCCCGATGATGCTGCCGAACAGAGCGGCGTCGAAGCTCGGGCCCTTCGTCCCGAAGCGGGTCAGCAGCGCGACCCCGAGCGCAAACGACGAGGTGGTGATGACGCCGATCGCCGCGTCGGCACCGATCCGTCGGCTCCGGGTCACCTTGTTGATCGCCAATGCCGAGGCGAGCCCCCAGACCCCGGCACCGAGGTAGTAGTTGACGCTGATCAGCGAGCTGGCGGCAAACCCGCCGAAGATGGCGTGGGACAGGCCGTGGCCGATATAGCTCATCCCGCGCAGCGTGATGTAGACGCCGATCAGGCCGCAGAGCCCGCCGGCCAGGGTGGCCACCACCAGGCCCTTGACGAAGAACGCGTACGCGAACGGGTCGACCAGCGCCTCGATCACGCGCTGACCCGCCCCGCGGGGCTTACCGGGGGGTTCATCGGGGGGCCCACCGGGTGGTAGTGGTCGAGCACAACCGGCATGCCGAGGTGTTGCAACACCTCCATCGGGGCTCCGAAGGTCCGCTCCAGCACCGGCGCGTCGATGACTTCGCTTGCCGTGCCGTCGGCGATCACGGTGCGGTTCAGCGCGACGAGCCGCGGCAGGTGTGCCGCGACCCCGTTGAGGTCGTGGGTGGTCAGCAGGATCGCTACCCCCTCGGTGTTCAGCTCACCAAGCAGGTGCAGCATGTCGTGGCGACTGGTCACGTCGACGCCGGTGGTCGGCTCGTCCATCAACAGCAGCTGGGGGCGGCGCAGCAGGGCGCGCGCGATGAACATCCGCTGCTGCTGGCCGCCGGACAGCTCGCGGATGTGCCGGTCGGCCAGCGCCCCGATGCCGAGTCGCTGCAGCACCCTCGCGACCTCGGCCCGTTCCTGCCGGCTCGGCCACGGCCAACCGCGCCCGCTGCGGGCCATCAGCACGCACTCCGTGACGGTGACCGGGAAGTTCCAGTTGACCGTCTCCAACTGGGGGACGTACGCCACTGCGACGTCTGCGCGCCGCGTGACCGTGCCCTGCTGCGGGGTCGCGGTGCCGAGCAGCAGCCGCAGCAGCGACGTCTTCCCCGACCCCGACGGCCCGACCACCCCCATGAACGCGCCGGCGCCGATGTCGAGGGTGACGTCTTGGAGCACCGGATCGCCGCCGTAGGAGTACGTGGCGGACTCGACGCGTACCAGCGAACTGTCGCCGTTCACTGGGCCGTCCACTGGGCCGTTCACTGGGGGTAGGTCGATTCGTCGGTGACGGCGGGCTCGGTGTCCAGTGCCGTCAGCTCGGTAGCCCGGCCGCCGAGCCCGCTGATCATGGTGACGTAGTCGTAGCGCATGAGCCCCATCCAAGAGTGCTCGGCATCGCCAGGGTCGCCGGGCAGGTCGTCGTCGCGCAGCGTGTCCTCGTAGCGGGCACCGGTGGCCCGGCCCACCTCCGCCAGCACGTCGGACGGGAACACCTCCGAGCCGAAGATCACCGGCACGTCCTCGGCGTTGACCTGGTCGATCAGACCGGCGACCTCCTTGGGCGTGGGGTCCTCGAAGTTCCTCGGCTGGATCGCCCCGATGACCGTCCAGCCGTACGTCTTCGCGAAGTAGGCGTACGCGTCGTGGTAGGTCAACAGCTCCTTGTTGCCGGCCGGGACCGACCGCTGGTCGGCGCGCAGCGCCTGCGACAGCTGGGTCGCCTGCTTCTTGAACGCCGCGTAGTTGTCCCGGTAGGTCTGCCTGCCGTCGGGGTCCGCCTCGGTCAGCGTGTCGCGTGTCACCGCGGCGTACTTGATCGCCCACGTGGGGTCTGTCCACAGGTGCGGGTTGGGCTTGCCCTCGTCCTCCGGGAACGAGAAGTCATAGATGTAGTCGCGCTCCGGCAGCACCTCGGTGCCGATCTCGACCAGCGACGAGCCCTCGGGCATGTTCTCCTCGGCCAGCTCCTTGGTCGGCTCCTCCAGTTTCAGTCCGTTGATGAGCACGATGTCGGCCTCCGACAGCGCCGCCGCGGCGCTTGGGGGCGGGTTGAAGGTGTGCGAGTTGGTCCCCTCGGGGACGAGGCCGGTGACGTCGGCGCGGTCCCCGGCGACGCTGGCCACGATCGAGGTGATCGGCGCGACCGTCGTGACGACGTTCAGGCGGTCCCCGCCGGCGGACGCTGCATCGCTGGCGCCGCAGCCGGCGAGCGCCAACCCGGCGAGTGAGGCGACAGCGGTGGAAGCGATTCGTGTGGGCACTCCTCCACGCTAATCGATAGGAGGTTGTTGTTGCAATAGATTCGCAATAAGGGTGTGTCCCCGCCGAGCGGCCGGGTCGGGGATGATGGACCCCGTGACTCATGTGGCGATCCTCGGCGGCGGACCCGGCGGCTACGAGGCGGCGCTGGTCGCCGCCCAGCTCGACGCCGAAGTGACCGTCGTCGACCGGGACGGCGTCGGTGGCGCCGCGGTGCTCACCGACTGCGTGCCCAGCAAGACCTTGATCGCGACCGCAGCGCTAATGAGCGCGGTCGAGGGGTCCGACGAGCTGGGTGTCAGCCAGGGCGGCACGGTGACCGCCGACCTGGCCGTGGTGAATAAGCGGGTCCTCGCGCTTGCCGATGCCCAGTCGACCGACATCGCCGCACGGCTCGCCCGTGAGGGCGTACGGGTGCTCGCCGGCGGCGCACGTCTCGACGGGCAACAAGGCGTCATGGTCACTGACGGCGAGGCCGGCGGCGAGCGCATCGACGCCGACGTGGTGCTGCTCGCGACCGGCGCCCGACCCCGGGTGCTGGACACCGCCGAGCCCGACGGCGAGCGGATCCTCACCTGGCAGCAGCTCTACGACCTCACCGAGCTGCCGCAGCGGCTGGTCGTCGTCGGCTCGGGGGTGACCGGCCTGGAGTTCGCCGGTGCCTACCTGGCCCTCGGCTGTGAGGTCGTGCTGGTCTCGAGTCGCGACCGGGTGCTGCCTGGGGAGGACGCCGACGCGGCCCGGGTGGTCGAGGACGTCTACCGCCGGCGCGGCATGACCGTGCTCGCCCGGTCCCGGATGGCCTCGGTCGAGCGCACCGCCGACGGGGTTCGGGTGGAGCTCACCGACGGGAGAGCCGTCGAGGGCTCGCACTGCCTGCTGGCGCTCGGCTCGGTGCCCAACACCGAGGGCCTAGGGCTCAACGACTGCGGAGTCGACGCCGACGACCGCGGCTTCATCGAGGTGGACCGGGTCTCGCGGACGACCGCGCGCGGCGTCTATGCCGCCGGTGACTGCACGGGTGTGTCGATGCTCGCCTCGGTGGCCGCGATGCAGGGACGGATCGCGATGTGGCATGCGCTCGGCGACGCGGTGACCCCGCTGGACCTTGCCCAGGTCTCGTCCAACATCTTTACCGCACCCGAGATCGCCACGGTCGGCTGGACCCAGCAGGCGGTGGACGCCGGCGACGTCGATGCGGAGGCGGTGACGCTGCAGCTGGACGGCAACGCTCGGGCGAAGATGCAGGGCTTTCACGACGGCTTCGTCAAGCTCTTCTGCCGGTCCGGGACGGGGATCGTGGCCGGTGGCGTGGTGGTGGCGCCGCAGGCCAGCGAGCTGATCCATCCGGTGGCGTTGGCGGTGGCCACCAGGCTGACCGTCGACCAGGTGGCGCACGCCTTCACCGTCTACCCCTCGATCAGCGGGTCGGTGGCCGAGGCAGCCAGACGGCTGCACCGCCGCGCCTGAGCCTCCGATCCAGGTCAGTCGTCCTCGGTCACCACGCACACGAGGTCTCCGCCCTCGGCCGGCCGCGGGCTGGTGATGACCAGGCGCTCGACGGTGCCGGCGATCGAGGTGGTGATGGACGCCTCCATCTTCATCGCTTCCACCGTCGCCACGGCCTGACCGGCCGAGACCGTGTCCCCTTCGGCAACCGACGGGCTGACGGTGCCGTCGTACGGCACTGCCACGTGGGTCTTGTCGTCGCTGTCGGCGCGCTCCGCGGCGGTGGTCTCGGACGAGGCGGATCGGTCGCGGACCGAGACCGGCCGAAGTTGACCGTTGATGGTGCACATCACCGTCCGCATCCCCTTCGCGTCTGGCTGGCTGATCGCCTCCACCCCGACGATCAGGGTCTTGCCCTCCTCGATCTCGACGACCGTCTCGGTGTGGGTGTCCAGACCGTAGAAGAAGGCGTGGCTGGGGAGCACCGACAGGTCGCTGAAGGTCTCGTACGCCTGCTCGAACTCTGCTGTGGGGCCGGGGAACAGCAGCCGGTTGAGCGTGGCGCGCCGCCCACTGGACGAGCCGTCAAGACCACGCCGGTCGTCGTCGTCCAACGATGCCACCTCTGCGGGGCGGGAGCGGCCCTCGAGTGCGCGGCTGCGGAACGGCTCGGGCCAACCACCGGGCGGGTCCCCCAGCTCGCCCGACAGGAATCCCACCACCGAGTCGGGCACGTCGTAGTCCTGCGGCTGCTCAGCGAACGCTGCCGGGTCCGCGCCGACCGCGACAAGGTGCAGAGCCAGATCACCGACGACCTTGCTGCTGGGTGTCACCTTGACGATGTTGCCGAGGATGTCGTTGGCCGCGGCGTAGGTCTGCTCGATCTGCTCGAAGCGGGTGCCCAACCCCAGCGCGATCGCCTGCTGGCGCAGGTTGGACAGCTGCCCACCGGGGATCTCGTGCCGATAGACCCGCCCGGTCGGCGCAGCGAGACCCGCCTCGAACGGCGCATACACGCGGCGCACTGCCTCCCAGTACGGCTCCAGGTCGTTCAGCGCCCGCAGCGACAGGCCGGTCTCGCGGTCGGTGTGGTCGGTGGCGGCCACCAATGCCGACAGCGGGGGCTGGCTGGTGGTGCCGGCCATCGAGGCGCTGGCTCCATCGACGGCGTCGACGCCGGACTCGATGGCGGCCACCAGGGTGGCTAGCTGGCCGCCGGCGGTGTCGTGGGTGTGCAGGTGCACGGGCAGGTCGAAGCGCTCGCGCAGCGCCGTGACGAGCCGCCGCGCAGCCGGGGCACGCAGCAGCCCGGCCATGTCCTTGATCGCCAGCACGTGGGCGCCCGCGTCCACGATCCGCTCGGCGAGGTCGAGGTAGTAGTCGAGTGTGTAGAGCGACTCCGCCGGGTCGGACAGGTCGCCGGTGTAACACAGGGCGACCTCCGCGACCGCGGTGCCGGTCCCGCGGACCGCGCTGATCGCCGGAGCCATCTGGGTGACGTCGTTGAGGGCGTCGAAGATGCGGAACACGTCGATGCCGGTGGTCGCGGCCTCGGCCACGAAAGCATCGCTCACCTCCGTCGGGTACGGGGTATAGCCCACCGTGTTGCGCCCGCGCAGCAGCATCTGCAGGCACACGTTCGGCACCGCTTCACGCAGGTCGGCCAGCCGCTCCCACGGGTCCTCGTGCAGAAACCTCAGCGCCACGTCGTACGTCGCGCCGCCCCAGGCCTCGATCGACCACAGCTGCGGGGTCGTCCGGGCAACGTGGCCGGCTACGCCCAGCAGGTCGGTGGTGCGCACCCGGGTGGCCAGCAAGGACTGGTGCGCGTCTCGGAATGTGGTGTCGGTGACCGCGACGGCCCGCTGCTCGCGCAATCGCCGGGCGAAGCCCTCCGGCCCGAGCTCGGCAAGCAGCTGCCGGGTGCCGGCCGCTGGTTCTGGCTGCAGGTCGACCGCCGGCAACTTCTCTCGCGGGTCGATGAACACCGGAGCGGGGCCGTTGGGCTGGTTGACGGTGACGTCGGCCAGCCAGCTCAGCAGCTTGGTGCCACGGTCCGAGGACAGCGAGCGGGTCACCAGGTGTGGCCGCTCGTCGATGAACGAGGTGGTGATCTTGCCGGCGGCGAAGTCAGGGTCGTCGAGCACCGCCTGCAGGAACGCGATGTTGGTGGTGACTCCCCGGACGCGGAACTCGGCCACGGCCCGGCGAGCGCGCGCAACCGCGGCGGGAAAGGTGCTGCCGCGACAGATCAACTTTGTGAGCATCGAGTCGAAGTGCGCGCTGATCTCGGCGCCGGTGAAGGTGGTGCCGCCGTCCAGCCGGATCCCCGCTCCGCCGGGGGAGCGGTAAGTGGTGATCTTTCCGGTGTCGGGGCGGAAGCCGTTGGCGGGGTCCTCGGTGGTGATGCGGCATTGCAGCGCGGTCCCGTGCACGGTGATGGAGTCCTGGGTGAGCCCCAGGTCGGCGAGGGTCTCGCCGCCGGCGATGCGCATCTGAGCCTGCACCAGGTCGACGTCGGTGACCTCTTCGGTGATGGTGTGCTCCACCTGGATGCGCGGGTTGAGCTCGATGAATACGTGCTTGCCGTCGCGGTCGACGAGGAACTCGACGGTGCCGGCGCAGGTATAGCCGATCTCGGTGGCGAGCCGCACTGCGTCGGCGCAGATCCGGGCGCGCAGGTCGGGGTCGAGGTTGGGTGCAGGTGCGATCTCGACCACCTTCTGGTGTCGGCGCTGCACCGAGCAGTCCCGCTCGAACAGGTGCACCACCTGCCCGGTGGCGTCGCCCAGCACCTGCACCTCGATGTGCCGGGGCTCCACCACTGCCTGCTCGAGGAAGACGGTGGGGTCGCCGAACGCGCCGTCGGCCTCGCGCATCGCCGCCTCGGCCGCCGAGCGCAGGTCGGCGGGGTCTTCGACCCGCCGCATCCCACGGCCACCGCCGCCCGCGACCGCCTTGACGAACACCGGAAACTCCATGCCGTCCGCCGAGGCCACCAGCTCATCGACGTCGTCGGTCGGGGGCACCGAGTCCAGCACTGGGACACCGGCGCTCTTCGCGGCCTGCACCGCCCGGGACTTGTTGCCGGTCAGCCGCAGCACGTCCACCGGCGGCCCGACAAACGTGAGGCCGGCGTCGGCGCAGGCCTGCGCGAGGGCCGGGTTCTCCGACAAGAAGCCATACCCGGGATAGACCGCGTCGGCGCCTGCTTGGACGGCGACTTCGACGATCGCCTCAGGGTCGAGGTAGGCGCGGACCGGGTGTCCGCGCTCGCCGATCTGGTACGCCTCATCGGCCTTCAGGCGATGCTCGGAGTTGCGGTCCTCGTACGGAAAGACCGCGATCGTGCGGGCGCCCAACTCGTAGGCGGCACGGAACGCGCGGATGGCGATCTCACCGCGGTTGGCAACCAACACCGTACGGAACACTCGGGGTACCTCCGGGCAGGTTTTGGTGTGCGCGTCGGGGCCGCGTCAGGCTATCGAACGCCGAGCCGCGCCGGGCGGGTTGTCTCACCCGCCCGAGTCGGTGATGGTGCAGATGACCTCGCCGGCGCTGACACCTGCGCCCGGCTCGGCTTTGAGATCGGCGACGGTGCCGGCCCTGTGTGCGTTCAGCGGTTGCTCCATCTTCATCGCCTCGAGCACGACGACCGGGTCACCGGCGGCGACCTGGTCGCCGTTTGCGACCGCAACCTTGACGATCGTGCCCTGCATTGGCGAGGTCAGCGCGTCACCACCCGCAGATGTGCCGCGCTCGCCGCTCGCCGCTCGCCGCTTGGCCCTCTTGGCCGTGGACGCAGCCGCGCCACCAGCGCCCAGCCCGGCCGGCAGGACGACCTCGATACGCTTTCCGCCCACCTCGACCGTGACCGCCTCGCGCTCGCCGGGCTGGTCGGATTCGCTGGCCCCCGGCTCGCTCGCGTACGGCTCGACGGTGTTGTCCCATTCGGTCTCGATCCACCGGGTGTGCACAGCGAAGTCACCGTCGGCGGCGACGTACGCGGGGTCGTCCAGCACCGCCCGGTGGAAGGGGATGACGGTCGGCATGCCCTCGACGACGAACTCCGCCAACGCCCGGCGGGACCGTTCGATGGCCTGTTGCCTGCTGGCGCCGGTGACGACCAGCTTGGCGACCAGCGAGTCGAACGCGCCCGGCACCGTCTCGCCCTGGTCGTAACCGCCGTCGACGCGGACGCCGGGCCCAGCCGGCTGGTGCCAGCGGGTCAGGGTCCCGGGGGCGGGCAGGAAACCGCTGCCGGCGTCCTCGGCGTTGATGCGGAACTCGATGGCGTGGCCGCGCACCTCGGGGTCGTCGTAGCCGAGCTCTGCGCCGGCGGCGATGCGGAACATCTCGCGGACAAGGTCGATGCCGGTGACCTCCTCGCTGACGCAGTGCTCGACCTGCAACCGGGTGTTGACCTCCAGAAAGCTGATCGTGTCGTCCTGGCCGACCAGGAACTCCACGGTCCCGGCCCCCACGTAGCCGGCCTCGCGCAGGATCGCCTTCGAGCTCTGATACAGCCGGTCGCGCTGCTCGGCGGACAGGTACGGCGCGGGCGCCTCCTCGACCAGCTTCTGGTGCCGGCGCTGCAGCGAGCAGTCCCGCGTCGAGATCACCACGACGTTGCCGTGAGAGTCGGCGAGACACTGCGTCTCGACGTGTCGGGGCTGGTCGAGGTAGCGCTCGACGAAGCACTCGCCGCGGCCGAACGCAGCGGTCGCCTCCCGCACCGCCGAGTCGAATTGCTCCGGCACCTCCTCCATGGTCCGCGCGATCTTGAGCCCGCGGCCCCCGCCCCCGAAGGCCGCCTTGATCGCGACCGGCAGCCCGTGTTCCTCAGCGAAGGCAGTGACCTCGTCGACGCCGCCGACCGGGTCTGGGGTGCCCGGCACCAGCGGGGCGCCGACCTGCTGCGCGATGTGCCGGGCCTGCACCTTGTCGCCGAGCGCGGTGATAACCGCCGGGGGAGGCCCGATCCAGGTCAGCCCGGCATCCAGCACCGCCTGGGCGAAGTCAGCGTTTTCGGACAAGAATCCGTAACCGGGGTGCACCGCGTCGGCGCCGCTGCGGGCGGCCACGTCGAGCAACTTGTCGACCGACAGGTAGGAGTCACCGGGCGTCGCACCGTCCAGCGTGTGGGCCTCGTCGGCCAGCCGTACGTGCAGCGCGTCCCGGTCGGCCTCGGCGTACACCGCGATGCTGCGTAGACCCGCGTCCCGGCACGCGCGCACGACGCGGACGGCGATCTCGCCGCGGTTGGCGACCAGCACGGTGCCCAGCTGCGTCGTTGCCTGATTGGTCACGCATACTCCCGTTCGCTGAGGGTCGGGGGGAGTCTAGGCGCCTGGCACAGTGGTCAGCGTGTCCCGTGGAGCGGCAGACCTGGACGCGCCGGCCGAGCACGCCGACGTGCTGGTCGTGGACGTTGCCAACGTGCTGGGCTCGCGCCCGGACGGATGGTGGCGGGACCGCGCCGGTGCGACGACGCGGCTGCTGCGGCGCCTGGCCGACATCGACGTTGCGGTGCCGCGCTTATTCGTGGTGCTCGAGGGCCGGGCCAGAGCTGCCGAGGTGCCGCCTGGCTTGGATTCCATCATCGCACCCGGCTCGGGCGACGACGCCCTGGTGGACCGGGTGGTCGAGGAGGTCACGGCCGGACGGTTCGTACGCGTCGTGACCAGCGACCGGGGGCTTCGCGCCCGGCTGCCTGCCGGGGTTGACGTCATGGACGCCGGCAGCCTGCGCCGCCTCCTGGACTAGACATCAGCTCGTACGCACGACGTTGCGTTCCGGGTGCTCGGACCCCGCTCATGCATCATCGCCCGGGTCGGGGGCGGGGTGGCAGGGGGACTATGAGTACCAGCAGCAGACCGGCCAGAGCGCTGTACGTGATCGCTCCGGTCGCGCCGAACACGGTGTACTGCGCGTCGACGTCAACGCCGGCGAGAGTGGTCACCGTCCAGCCCGCGGCCCAGACCGGACTTCCGGAGATAACGAGCACACGCGGGCTTGATCAAGTGCATCGTCGCAGGTCAGGTGCTTGAGTGGGGTCCGAAAAGGCTATTTCGTGTAGGCACACGACCTTGGGCGTGTCGCTCGACAGGAGTGGCCTTGC